>CALHKP010000055.1 GCA_938034165.1 uncultured Clostridia bacterium
ATGGTCTTAAGATTGCAACACTTTTCTATGAGCCGAGTACAAGGACTCGTTTGAGTTTTGAATCCGCTATGATGAATATGGGCGGTAATGTGCTTGGCTTTTCTTCTGCCCAATCAAGCTCAGCTTCAAAGGGCGAAACTGTAGCTGATACTATCAGAGTTGTATCATGTTATGCTGACATTATTACAATAAGACATCCTAAGGAAGGTGCACCTCTTGTTGCATCGGAAAATGCTACCGTTCCGGTAGTTAATGCCGGTGACGGCGGACATGAACACCCTACTCAGACTTTGGCAGACCTTATGACAATAAAAGAATTGAAGGGAAGCTTATCCGATTTCACAATCGGACTTTGCGGTGATTTAAAATTCGGAAGGACAGTTCACTCTCTTATTAAAGCGCTTTCACATTATAAGAATGTCAAATTTGTTATCATATCACCGGAAGAACTTCGCATTCCGAGTTATATAAAAAGTATTCTCGACGAAAAAAATATTGAATATAAAGAAGTTACAAAACTTGAAGATGTAATCGGAGAATTGGATATTCTTTATATGACGCGTGTTCAAAAAGAAAGATTCTTTTCCGAAGACGAATACTTAAGAATGAAAGATTACTATATATTGGATAAAGAGAAGCTAAAACTTGCAAAACCTGATATGTACGTACTTCATCCGCTTCCTCGTGTAAACGAAATTGCCACCGATGTTGATAACGACCCGCGCGCTAAGTATTTTGAGCAGGTTCAGAATGCCGTATATGTCAGACAGGCAGTAATATTAACGCTTTTGAATCTGATTCCCGAAGAATAATCAACACATGAATAACTGTTCACGAAAGGATATTATATGTTAAGCATAGGAGCCCTGAATAACGGTATCGTTCTTGATCATATAGAAGCCGGCAAGGCAATGGAAATATACAGATATCTGGATCTTGATAATCTTGATTGCGGAATAGCCATAATAAAAAATGCTCAATCCAACAAGATGGAGAGAAAAGATATTATAAAAATTGACGGCGGACTGGATCTTGTAGACCTTGATGTTTTAGGATATATAGACTGCAATATAACCGTTAATATCATAAAGGATGGAGAAATTATTGAAAAAATGCCTCTTTCTTTACCTAAGAAGTTAACAAATATCATAAAATGTAGCAACCCACGTTGTATTACTTCATCTGAAACTAATCTTGACCAGATATTTTACCTGGCAGATGCTTCTCACCATACATACAGATGCAAGTACTGTGATGAAAAAGCGAAATGATTATAACCTCATCCGAAAATCAGGTATACAATAAAACAATGCCGCAGGCACTAAACGCCTGCGGCATTGTTTTATTGTATATTAACAGTCATATGTACAATGTCAAAAGACGACCGTCGCCAATGCATGTGGCAGCGCCATTACTGACAGACACTGAATGCATCATATTAATCAATAATTCTCTGCATGCAATTCAAAGTAGCTCTTTGGATGCTTACATACAGGACATACTTCAGGAGCAGCTGTACCAACTACGATGTGGCCACAGTTACGGCATTCCCATACCTTAACTTCGCTCTTCTCAAATACCTGCTGCGTTTCAACATTGTTAAGAAGTGCTCTGTATCTCTCTTCATGAGCCTTTTCGATTGCTGCTACGCCTCTGAACTGCTCAGCAAGCTCATGGAAGCCTTCTTCGTCAGCATCCTTAGCCATCTGAACATACATATCTGTCCATTCGTGGTTTTCACCCTCAGCTGCAGCACGTAAGTTTTCAGCTGTATCACCAATACCGCCAAGAGCCTTGAACCAGAGCTTAGCATGCTCTTTTTCATTTTCGGCCGTTTTTAAAAACAATGCTGCAATCTGCTCAAATCCCTGCTTTTTGGCAACAGAAGCGAAATATGTATACTTATTTCTTGCCTGAGACTCACCTGCAAATGCAGTCCATAAATTCTTCTCAGTCTTTGTTCCCGCATAGATATTCTTTGTAGATGTTTCCTCTACCTTTTCAAACTCACTTGCTGGTGCACCACATACCGGACACTTGAAATCATCGGTTAATTCGCCTTCATGAACGTAACCGCATACTTTACAAACATACTTTGCCATAAAAACACCTCCGTTATATAAAAACACATATAAACAACCGATAATTCACCTGTTTATATTGGTATTATATACTTAAAAAGGCACATTTTGCAATGAATTATGTATACAATCAGATACTCTGGCCGAGCTTATATGCCTGCTCACGATAATCTGTGCCATCAAGAGATTCTACCTTCCAGAGTCCGATTCCGTTGAGGATTCCTGCATTTTCCCAGCCTGAGCCTACGCTTGATATTGATATGGCAGAGTTCCGCCATATGAGAAATCTGATGATAAAAGTACAGGATAAGGCGGTAAAAATCAAAAACTTGCAGGATAAAGTTCTGCCGCAGTTGAAACAGCAGCTTGCCGATACAAAGGGGCTTTTCAAAG
>CALHKP010000056.1 GCA_938034165.1 uncultured Clostridia bacterium
CAATGTCATTAAGAAAGTAACACTATTAGTATAATCGCTATATCAAAACCTTTTGTCAATTATGTAAGCATATAAGATGATTAACTATATCGAAAAGTTTTTATTGGTTATTTTCGGTATAAAAAAGAAGCCTCTCTGTGAAGAGAGGCTTCTTTTTTATGTTTCCGTTTCCCATTCGCTTCTGTCCGGAATCTGTTCGGCGTCGAGTCTTGGACTTGTTCCCGCAAAGGTCTGTTTGCTGCTCCGGCTGTGCCAAAACAATTACATCGGCTTGGCACAACTGTTTCCTGAGTAGGAAACGCCTGTTACATAAGCTTGGCACAACCGTTTCATGCCGAGGAAACGGTCGTTACATAGGTATGGTACAACCAATACGTAGGCAAGTTGCGTCATGTGAACTTACCAGTCGTATGCCTCGAAGTAGGCATCGAACTTTCCGGGATCGTTGATACCGCACTGTTTCAGTATGTTCAACATGCTTTTTTGTTCGTCCGGCGAGAGCGGGCGTTCGCCTTTTCGCACGCGGTAGTAAGTCCTGCGTCCGAACCGTCTCATCAGCTTGCAAATGGCTTCCTGCATCAGTTTGTAGGGCATCCGGTCCAGCATCCCGATGAAACCGAGCGCATAGGTCAGTTTATCGGCAGGGCGGAAATAAGCACATCGGTCGGTTTGCTTCTCTTGGTATTTAGGGCTGATGACGTGCCACAGTTTGACTTCGTCGCCGATCTGTTGTTCTGCGATTCTCCTCAAGCAAGTAGTGGCTTTGGGGCAATCTTGTTTCATGCAGAGCAGATAGGAGGTGGGGATGTCGGAAGAGTCGATTTTTTCTTTCATATATTGTATTAACGTATTATAGTTGTTTGATCCGTCTGTGACGGACGTTGATGTAAAGATACATAATAATGTAAGGTTTTGCAAGTCTTGAAGCTGTTATTGAGCTAAGCAACCAATACTCCGTATTTTGTATATCTTTAACAGAAGGGGGAGCTTTTCCAAGATGAAATTACGAAACCTGCTGTTTTTGCTGTTTTTCCCCTCCAATGTAAATAAAGGAAGTTAATCTTATAGGTGATTGATTATCTTTGTTTTGATGAAGATGTAAAGAAGTTTGGCGAGCGGTTGAAAACAGCTCTTTTTTTATATGGCTTTAGGCACTTTTTGCAATGTAAGTCATTGCTAATAAGAAGTATATGGGTATAAGAAGAAAAATAGCGAAAAAACGTACGTTTTCTTTCGCCATTTTCACTGCACAAAAATACAACTACTTTTTGAACCTGCAATCCTTTCTTCCAATTATTTTTCCTTTTCTATATTCTTTCTTATCAATCAGATAGCTTAACAAGTACGAAAAACCAGCTTTCCAACACAAACCCTCCAGAAAGCCCCTCAAAAATGACTAAAAAAAACGTACGTTTTATCTCGTCAAAATACAGGAATTTGGTAAAAACCTGTTAAACAGGAAGTAAGAACGATATTCAATATACATATTATTATTAATTAAACATTTTAGATTATGAACAAGAAGTTTTCTACTCTTTTGGCCGGTATTTTGCTAGCCGGTTCTTTTAGTTCGACTTATGCGCAGCTTGATAATGCCCGCAAAGTCGAATTGGAAAAATTCAAGGAAGGACGTGCCTATTATTTGGCAGGTACGCATGAAGATAGTGGCAATAGCTATTTTCAGGCTTTCGCATTGGCAAACCCTGTAAATGCTGCTACTATTACAGAAACTGCTCCAACTACAGAAGCTCAGTGGTTTGTTGTAAAAAATGCGCAAGGACAGTATTCTTTCATGGATAAAGATGGCAAGTTCTTGGCATTTGTTGAAAAAGATGGTGCTTATATTGTTGTAGATAAAAAGGATGACGCAAACAAGGAAACGGCTTTGCGTTGGTTTGGTTTGACTGCTAAGAAACAGTTACAGTTGATGAACGTAACGGGTGCTCCTCTTTATTTAGGTTTCAAAAATGTTAATAATCAATGGCCGATAGCATTGGTTAGCAAAAACGAAGCCACTAAAACCGCAGTGAAAGGTGCAGTCGCTCTTTACGAAGCCTACGATACACCTATAACTCCTGCTAATTTCCGCGACATAGAAGGTGACAACTTCTCTTTTGATTTCACTGAATATGCAGAATTGCAGGGTGACTCTACTTTCAATGATAATGAAATTACAGTAGTAACTCTTGGAGCAGAAACAGCAAATAACTCATTCTTGTTGATGGTGGAAGGTGAAGATACTAATGGTACCTTTACAAAAGGTGATGACAAGTTTAAAGCAGCCAAGTTCATCTATCTGACAAAAAATAATTTGACAAATAACGTTAATGATGAAACATTGACAGGTTACAGATATGATGTCATCTCAGGTGCAGAGTTGATAAAAGGAGACAATAAGATTGACTTTGACAATGCGAAGTTCTATGCTTACACTTCTTTGAACCAAGACGGATATATATTGAAGCAGAAAGATGTGCTTGGCAAAACCGGTACTGTTTGGGTAGACAAGGTAGACGCAGCTAATGAAGTCTCTTACGTTGCTACAAGAGAAGTGAAAATCGGTCAGTCTCCGATGGTGATTGAAGTAGGCCATGGTACTCGTGTTGCTGCAAGCTCAATTGCCAATGCAAAAACGTTGGTTGTAAATGTTGTGGCAGCTAATGCTAATGGTGCTTTTGCTAAAGCGTTAGGACTGGAAGATGCTTCTATTAAGATGTATGATAAAGGTTCTGCAGCAATGAAGAACTATCCGGCTGGTCAGTGGTTGGTTGCTGCTGGAACAGAGGCAAACACAGTTAAATTGATCAACGTTCAGAACTTCGAAACAATTGACAACATCGCTTTCTATGCAACAGACAAAGCAGGTATTTACAAAGTGAAAGCTAATGGTACAGCTTTGGATGGTGAAACTATCAAGTTGGAAGTTGCTCAAAGCTACAGCCAGGAAAATGGTTATTTCCACGCTGAAAATGTAGAAGGACAGACTTATACATTGGCTACTATGGTTGAGACATTAGTGGGTGGCCAATATGTGGATGTTTATTTGAAAGCTGATGCAGATAATAAGGTTGTTTTTGGAACACCGTTCGAAGAACGTGCAACAGAATGGACTTTGACGAGATCTGATAAGGCTACAGATCACAAAGCAACTTATAAATACTATGAAGGTACGTCTTTGAAAGAATCTAAAGATGAAGTGATTCGTAAGGATTATACTTATACGATTGCTGATGATGATCAGTTTATCGCTGGAGCTTTCAAACTTGCTGGTGCCCCTCTTTCTTTCTATTTGAGACAAGTTGCTAAAGATGCTTATGTGATTGCTTATACAACAACAACGGATGGTGATTTCAGTGTTTATGCACAGTTGGCACCAACGACAAGTGATGAAAACGATTATAAGTTGGATCAGAAAAATACATTGGCAGCCGCAACATCTTTCAATATTTCAGTTGTTCAGCCGTTTGCCTCTTATCCAGCTGATAGCAAATGGGTAAATGTTTGTGATGTATTAGGTAAGTTTGTTTCTGCTTCGGAAACTGATGCTGCAATCTTAGCAAAAGAACCGATGAAGTTGTTTGTTGATTCTGTAAATGCAAAAGATGCAACTCCGAAATTCTTCATTTCTCAGAATGGTAAGATGATGGTAGCCGGTTCTTATGTTGCAGATTTGGCTGAAACAGCTTATGAAAACGATGAAATTACAGCTGCTGAAAGAGCTGCTTTGATTGCTAATACATGGTATGACTATCCTGCAAATGCAATCAGAAGAGTTATGTTTACAGAAGCTGTACGTGTTGAAAACCAGGATTCGGTCTTGTTGGCTGGCGCAGAAGAAGCCATTGAGACTCCAGCTGAGTTCAAGTTCCAGATCTTGGAGGTAGACGGTGCTTATATACTGTATAATATGGCAGGTGATTATGTTAATGTTTTGAATGGCAATCTTGTATTGGGTGAATTTAATGCCGTTGAAACATTTGTGATCGAAGATACAGAAGCTCCGACAGCCAACGAAGGCATCGCAACATCTGAAGTGAAAGTGATCGCTGGCGAAGGTAACGTAACAATCGCAGGCGCTGCCGGTAAGAAAGTTGTTATCAGTAACATCTTAGGTCAGGTAGTAGCTAACACTGTTGTTTCTTCTGACAACGCTGTAATCGCTGCTCCGGCAGGTGTAGTAGTTGTAGCTGTTGAAGGTGAAGCTGCTGTAAAAGCTATCGTTAAGTAACGATTGATACTAAAAAACAATACTGTCTATCGTAAGGGTGGTTAGCGAACCACCCTTACACAGGCACAATGACATTTTATAATCAAATAATTCTAGACAACCTGCGT
>CALHKP010000057.1 GCA_938034165.1 uncultured Clostridia bacterium
CCAACTTCGACCCTATAACCTGATGCGGATAATGCCGCCGTAGGAAGTCAAAAATCACGATTTTTTACAGGGACAGGCCGCAAAGGACTGTTACCTGTTTTTTTTATGATTAAAACCTGCATACGGACTTTGAAAACGGGCAGATAACAGGAGATAAATTATCGGGGAGGTGCAAAAGTGGCAAAAGTAAACGGAAAAGAGATGGATATTTCCGGCATGACGCTTACGGAATATCTTGATTCGACGGATTACAACCAAAAACGCATCGCCGTTGAACGTAACGGAGAAATCGTATTCAAGTGCATGTACGACGAGACTGTTATTGAAGACGACGACAGCATAGAAGTTGTAAGCTTTGTGGGAGGTGGCTGATGATACCTTCAAAAGAAGAATGGATGGCTGCCCTTGAAGGCAGACACGGCAAAGAGCTTCAGGAAAAGTTTTCGACTGCATCTGTTGCGGTTTGCGGCTTGGGAGGCCTGGGTTCAAATATTGCTATATCCCTTGCAAGAGCAGGAATCGGGAAGCTGATTCTTATTGACTTTGACAGGGTTGACATAACCAATTTGCACAGACAACAGTACAAGGTTGACCAGATAGGGATTCCGAAAACCGAGGCACTTTCTGCAAACCTGCAGGAAATTACACCTTACACAGAAACAGAAATCATCACAGCAAAGATTACAGAAGAAAACTGCACAGAATTTCTCAAAGATGCAGATGTTATTTGTGAGGCCTTTGATGATGCGGAGTGCAAGGCGATGCTTACAAACGAAGTGCTGGAACATTTTCCGGAAAAATACTTGGTTGCAGCATCAGGAATGGCAGGAATCGGGTCGGCGAACGAAATCAGGACAAGAAAAGTTACGTCGCATTTTTATCTTTGCGGGGACGGCAGCTCAGATGTGGATGAAACAATCGGCCTTGTGGCGCCGAGAGTTATGCTTTGTGCAGCGCACCAGGCTTTGACGGTTCTGAGAATCCTTGCAGGCGAATTTGAGGCGTAGGCCTTGAGAGGGCTGGATATATCTGCAGAGGACCGAATGTGGCACATAGAGATTTTGGTTGGAGCTGCGAAAAAATACTTATAGCTAAAATGTAATTGAGAGAGGAAAATAAAAATGAGCAATCAGGACAAACTAATTATCGGAGGACACGAATTCAGTTCACGTTTCATTCTTGGCTCCGGCAAATATTCAATGAGACTTATCGAATCAGCGATCAAAGACGCCGGCGCGGAAATCATTACCCTTGCGGTAAGACGTGCAAACACAAAGGAACAGGAAAACATTCTGGACTATATTCCAGAAAATGTAACACTTCTGCCTAATACATCAGGGGCAAGAAATGCAGAAGAAGCAGTCCGCATCGCCAGATTGGCAAGAGAACTGGGCTGTGGAGACTTTGTTAAAATCGAAATCATGAGAGATACCAAATATCTTCTGCCTGATAACCAGGAAACAATCAAAGCAACTGAGATTCTTGCAAATGAAGGATTTGTGGTAATGCCTTATATGTACCCTGACCTGAATGCTGCCCGTGACATGGCAAATGCAGGAGCTGCTGCAGTAATGCCTCTCGCATCACCTATCGGCTCAAACAAAGGCCTTGCAACAAAGGAATTTATCCAGATTCTTATTGACGAAATCGACCTTCCGATTATCGTGGATGCAGGAATCGGAAGACCTTCACAGGCATGCGAAGCTATGGAAATGGGAGCTGCTGCAATTATGGCAAATACAGCACTTGCAACAGCAGGAGACCTTCCTCTTATGGCAGGTGCCTTTAAACAGGCAATTGAAGCAGGAAGAAAAGCTTATCTGTCAGGTCTTGGCAGAGTACTCACTCGCGGAGCAAGCTCATCCGACCCACTGACAGGATTTTTGAGAGACTAGGGGGTGGAGAAAATGGAAAAAGAAAATCAGTTTTTTGTTGACTCTGAGCATCTTTCGGAGGCTGCTCTTGCCAAAAAGCATGAGTTAGAAAACAATCCCGCATCCAGAAAAAATCACATGGAATATATGCCGGGAATGGAAATTATAGAATCTGATGTTCGCGAAAACGTAATGAGCCACATGGAAAGCTACGATTATTCAGCTTACACAGCAAAGGATGTAAAAGCGGCACTTCAGCACGAAACCTGCACTGTTAAAGATTTCAAGGCTCTGCTTTCACCTGCGGCTGAACCGTTTCTCGAAGAAATGGCGCAGAGAGCAAGAATCGAAACAGGGAAACATTTCGGTAACACAGTTTACCTGTTTACACCTCTGTACATCGCAAATTATTGCGAAAACTACTGCGTTTACTGCGGTTTCAACTGCTATAACCACATCAGCAGAATGAAGCTCAGCATGGAGCAGATTGAACACGAAATGCAGGTTATCGCTGATTCCGGAATGGAAGAAATTCTGATTCTCACAGGTGAGAGCAGAAGTAAGAGCGATGTGAAATACATAGGCGAAGCATGCAAGCTGGCAAGAAAATATTTCCGTATGGTGGGTCTGGAAATTTATCCTGTAAATACTGATGAATACAGATATCTGCACGAGTGCGGAGCTGACTATGTTACAGTTTTCCAGGAAACCTACGACTCAGACAAATATGAAACACTTCACTTGATGGGGAACAAGAGAGTATGGCCTTACCGTTTCGATGCCCAGGAAAGAGCCCTTCGCGGAGGTATGAGAGGCGTTGCATTTTCAGCGCTTCTGGGTCTTTCAGACTTCAGAAAGGACGCTCTTGCAAGTGCACTGCACGTGTATTATCTGCAGAGAAAATATCCTCATGCAGAGATGTCTCTTTCATGTCCAAGACTTCGCCCAATTATCAATAATGACAAAATCAATCCGCTTGATGTTGGTGAAAAACAGCTTTGTCAGGTGCTTTGTGCCTACAGAATATTCCTGCCATTTGCCGGAATCACAGTTTCTTCCCGCGAAAGCGAACAGTTCAGAAACGGCATCGTAAAGATTGCAGCAACAAAGGTTTCAGCCGGCGTTTCAACGGGAATCGGCGACCACGAAAGCAAGTACAGCGGAAAAGACACAGGCGAAGAACAGGGAGACGAGCAGTTCGAAATCGACGATGGAAGAAGCTTCGAAGATATGTACAGCGATATGTCAGAGGAAGGACTTCAGCCGGTGCTGAACGATTACGTTTATGTTTAATGTCTTATGCGTGACGAACAAAGCAATTTGCGACAAAAACGCCGGTGCGGCAGCTCAGCCAGGTTCCTGTAGTCCGATGACGGGCGCTTCTGTTTCCTCACCACTTGAATCCGAGCAGATGCGGACAGGCCTGCATGGCCTGCTGCCCGACAATCCCGCGCCTTTGGCGCATTTTCTGGCAAAAATCAGAAAGATTGCGAAGGCACACCCTGCGGGCATCATATTACGAGAAAAGGATCTTCCGAAGGAAAGCTATGCAGAACTTGCAAAAGCTGTTATGGCTATCTGCAGAGAAGAAAACGTTCCCTGTATTTTGCATAGCTATACAGAAGTAGCGCTCGAGCTCAACGCAGATGCGATTCATCTGCCCCTTCATATTCTGAGAACTCTATCAGATGAAGAGAAAAGCAGATTCAGGATAATAGGTGCGTCCTGTCACAGTACAGATGAAGCGCAGGAAGCTGAAAAACTCGGCGCAACCTATATAACAGCAGGACATATTTTCGAAACGGACTGCAAAAAAGGGCTTCCCGGCCGCGGCCTCGCATTTCTGCGAGAAGTTTGCGATGCCGTGGCCGTTCCGGTGTTTGCAATAGGCGGAATAACACCGGAAACCGCACCGGAGGTGCGGGAAGCCGGCGCTTGCGGCGTATGCCTGATGAGCAGCCTGATGACAGCAGAAAATCCTGCAGAGCTGATAGAAAAAATCCGAGAAATATAGGATTGAAGTAAGTATTTTGAAACACCTTGCAGGTTCCAAAAATGAGGAATAAGTGATAAAGAGTAGAAAAAATCGAGTACAGAGGGTGCTCGATTTTTTCTTGCTGAAAGACAAAGCAGTCTGTATAATATCAGATATAAGGGATTGTCTATCAATGAAAAAGGAGACTCAGCAAGGTGCAGATATCAGATAAATTAATTAAGCCATTAACAGAGGTAAAATATTTAAATGCGGATAATGTCAGCAGATATCGCTGTATTATGCGCATTTTTTTTGAAAACTACGAAAAACTGAGGTACTGGCTATATCAGGAAGACGTTTATGAGGAAATGATCAAAGAGCCACTTTGGGCAGATTACAAACCTGAGCAGTGTCAGCAAGATTTGGCTATGCTTACGGAATGGAAGAACCTTTCTACAATACAGGATACGCGAAAGGTTTCGTCCATTGATGAATTTAAAAATAGGAAATATCGATACCAGATGTCGGAGTACAGCGTTGAAATAGAGCGACTTGTATTGCGACTCGAAAATCTTCTTGTAGAGGGTTCTTCGCTTGAGCCGACACTTCTTGAACGCATTCGTGCTGCGGTTGAAAAATTTCCGGAAATGGCAGAGAAAGAAAAGGATGAAGTCTACACTTGGTGGACAGATATGAATAATGATTTTATACGCTTGAATCAAAATTATCAGGATTATATTCGAGATCTTAACAGTGTAAAAGCTGAAGAAATGATGCATACTAAAGAGTTTCTTGTATTTAAAGATCGTCTTATAGAGTATCTGAGAAATTTTATTAAGAGCTTACAGCGCAATGTCGGTACAATAGAAGAAAATTTGCGAAGCTTGAAAGATGAAGACAAGAATACAGTATTCGCAAAGATTTTTGAATATCAGATGCTTGTACCTAGGCTAGATACAGAAATATCAGAAAGAGATGTCTATGAAAATATAAAAGGACGTTTTCATAGTATCTTTAGCTGGTTTGTTGGCATTGAAGGTAAGGAAAATGAAGCCGGAAAGCTCTTTGATGCAACCAGTGATATAATTCGAAGGATAACTAGGTATGCGTCTCAGCTTAGCGAAAAAAATGCAATAGGTGCTAATCGAAAAGAAGAATATAAGAAGGTTGCGGAAATATTCATGCGTTGCGAAACGTTGGAGGAAGCACATAAAATGTCAGCAATGGTATTTGGGATAGAAAGTACATTTCATATATCCGGAGAAGATGTTCGAGAAACAGATAGCATGAACGAAAGTGTTTATGCTGAAAAACCAATGTCTCTGCATCTAAAACCGAGAGTGCGAACATATAGAGAAAAAGTCTCAAGGAGTGCAATATCTGAATCAACCGAAAAGAAGAAAGCGCTCAGAATGCAGATATTAAAGCAGCAAAGGGAAGATGTGGAAAAAATAAAGAGTTTTGAATGTGATGGGGTAATAGATTTTTCTGATTTGCCGGTTCTCGAACCGAGAATGAGAGGAATACTCCTGAAGTGGCTCTCTTCTGCTATGGAATCTTCTGATTTTTCGTCAAGAACTGATGACGGAAGAGAATTTTTTCTTGATAGAAGCATGATGAGCGAGAAATGTGTGGTTAGGTGTGAAGACGGCAACTTTACTATGCCAAGAATGAGAATTGTTTTCAAGGAGTCAGGTATATGAGAGAACTGGAAATTTTGATGAGCAGGCGCTGGGTTTTGAAGTCTGAGGACAAGGATTTGTATTACAGAATCAGAGATGCACTGGGAGAAATAAGAAAATTTTCCAACGAAAAGATGGGATGCCAGATAATAGACAATTCTTTGATGATAAAGATGGAAAAAATTCCGGTTGTGCCGGAGAGTTTCATGGGAATTTCTGATTTTTCATCAAAGGAAGAATATCTATATTTATGCGGAATCCTAATGTTTTTGGAGGAAAAGGATGCGCAGGAGCAGTTTGTTTTATCCCAGCTTACAGAGTATATATCTGCAAATTTTATAGGAAATATATCAGACTGGACCGTTTACACCAATAGACGACGTTTTGTAAAGGCTCTGAGATATACTATATCTCAAGGAATGCTTGCAGTGACAGATGGCACAGATGAAACCTTTATGAATGATGGTGACGGAGAAGTTTTGTACGAAAATACGGGGGCATCCCGATATTTTATGCGGAATTTTTCAAGGGATATTATGACATATTCAAGCAATAAAGATTTCGAAAAAAATGAAGAATGGTCGGGACTGAACGAAGACAGAGGTATAGCAAGACGACATCGCGTATATAAAAGATTATTGTTTGCACCTGCGATGTATAGGGAAGATGGGTCTGATGAAGATTTTGAATATCTGAAAAATTACGGGAGACGATTAACAGATGAACTCGAGCAGTTGATTGGCGCTCATGTGCAGATTCATAAAGGTAGTGCCTATCTTATTGCAGGAAATGATTGCAAAATAGGAACAAGTTTTCCGGGAAGTAACTCATTATCTGATATCATTCTTCTTTGTTGCACAGCAATCAGAAGTAAGGTTGAAAGCGGAGAATGGGAAATTGATGTTGGTGATATGTGCATGGTAAATATAATTCAGTTTGAGTCGCTGATCAAAAATATAAAGAGTGAACATGGAGCGGGTTTTTCGAAAAAATATCGTGACATGCCGGACGGTGAATTCCTGCGAACCGTGCTAGAAGAAATGGAAAAGTGGATGTTTATCAAAATTGATAAACAAAATAATCAAGTGAGAATTTGTCCACTGGCAGGAAAAATACAGGGAAAATATCCGGAAAGTTTTACAGGAGGATGTGTTGATGAACAGTAGGTGGCAAGCAAATAAAATAGGTCTTATAAATTTCTGGTATTATGATGAACAGGAATTTCCTTTTGTAAAAGGGCGCATGCTTTTGAGAGGATCTAACGGATCAGGAAAATCTGTTACAATGCAAAGCATCGTTCCGTTGCTTTTAGACGGTAATATGAGCCCTGAGAGACTCGATCCGTTCGGCTCAAGAGACAGAAAAATGAGCAGTTATCTTCTCGAAGAGAATGATGATAGAGAAGAAAGAACGGGATATTTGTATCTTGAATTTAAAAGGAAGAAAAGTGAAATATACCTTACAGTAGGAATGGGTATACGTGCACGCAAAGGAAAGCCTCTTGACAAATGGTATTTTAGTATTACTGATGGAAGAAGAATAGGCAAAGATTTTTTCCTTTATAAAAATATAGGTGAAAAGGTTACTTTGTCTAAGAGAGAACTTGAAAACAGAATTACGGAAGGTGGAAGAATTTTCGATAAACAGTCGGAATATATGGAGTATGTTAACAAACAGATATTCGGATTTGAAACTATAGAAGAATACAAGGAAATGCTAGATCTTCTTATTCAGCTGAGAACGCCTAAATTATCAAAGGATTTTAAACCTACTGTAATAAATGATATTTTGAGTGATTCTTTGCAGCCACTTTCTGATGACGATTTGCGTCCTATGGCAGAAGCAATAGAGAATATGGATAATATGACCATGAATCTCAAAAGCAGAAAAGAGGCGCATCAGGCAGCTGAAAAAATAAATGCTGAACTGGATAGATATAATAGCTTTATGCTATTTGACAAGGCTAAAGAATTTGTTTCTGCGAAAGAAAAATTGATTTCAGCAAGGAACGAATTGAAAACATATACAGAAAGAAGAGACGAATGTAATCAAAATGTAATAAAACTTGAAGAAGAACGACAGGAACTAATTAGAACTCATGATATTCGCGAAAAAGAAAAAGATGAATTAAATCGAAGTGATGTTGTGGCACTGAAAAAAAGAGAAGTTGAGCTTTCTGAAGAAATAGAAGAATATACTAATGAGATTAAGAAGAAAGAATCTTCACTTGCTGAAAAAGAAGTTCAGTTTTCAGAACTTCAGAACAGGTTAAAAGAATCCGAAACCAAAAAATATGAAAACGAAAAGTTGATTAATGAACTCGTTGAAAACATGGAATCTGATGCAGATGATATGGCTTTTCAGGAATTTGAGTTTATGAAATCTGAACTCAAAGAGAACCTTGAACAAGCATATGAATTTGATATTCATAAAAAGGATTTTTTAACTGTGAAAGACCGCATTTTTTCATGCGAACATATACTTGAGGAAATACAACAAATTAACAAAGACAAGGAAACTCTTGAAATAAAAAAAGATCAGAAAGCAAGAGAACTGGATTCGGTACAGAGAAAGATTCTGGAAGTACAATTGATAAGTGATCAGGCAAAAAGTGAATGGAAAGAAAACCTCTACAAATGGAATGAAAGAAATGAATATCTTAACTTTGATAGTGAAGTACTTCGGGAGCTTGCTTTATTTGCAGATAGTTATAATGACAAATCTGACTTTGCGGAGGTTAAAGAAAAGGTTCACAACAGAAAAATTGAAGTAAGAAATGAATTTAGCACACTTCTAGATTTTAAGTACAGAAATATCAAAGAGAAAAATTTGGAACTGGAAGACACAAGAAAAGAATTGGAGGAATGGGAAAATCAGAAAGAACCTGTGCCAATGCGTTCGGAATCTGTTACAAGAAACAGACAGAGACTTAAAGAGTTAGGAATTCCGTATCATGAGTTCTATAAAGTGATAGAATTCAGCGAAGATTTGGATGAGGATTCTTGCAATCGACTAGAAGAAGCTTTGATGAAAATGGGTATTCTGGATGCGGTTGTCGTTGAAGAACAGTACAGACAGAAAGTACTTGAGCCTGTTAAAGGATGTGAGGATCGTTATCTTTTTGCATCTGCCTCAACTTGCGGGAAGAGTCTCTTGGGTGTTTTGGAACTAAACGATGAAGTGAATGATATTTTTTCAAATCAGAGACTAAGTGGAATTTTGGACAGTATATCTTATAATGATGAAAGCGTCATATCGGTTGCAGAAAATGGCACATATTCCATGGGTGTTATTTCGGGAACCGTTACAGGAGAATATGAAGCAGGATTCTTAGGTACGAGAGCCAGAGAAAGAAACCGACAGTTACAAATTAGAGAGTGCCATAGTCGTATTTCTTTACTGCAGCAGGAAATAGCGGAACTAAAAGAGCAGGCAAAAGACCTGGAAGAAAAAATGCTGGAACTGGATAATGAGTACAGCAATCTTCCGGACGACGTAGATATGCGAGAGGCCTTAAGACTTAGTATCACCGAAGAAAGGAATCTTGAAGTCCTTCAGAAAGAATATCAGGAAGTGATCGAACGTCTGGAAGAAGTTATTGAACAGATTAAAGTGAAAAAGAACGTTGCTATTGAAATCGCAAAGAAACTGTACCTTGATTGTACATACGATGTATTCAGGCGAGCAAAAAATGCGGCAGATTCATATGAAAAAGCTTTGATAAGTCTTGAAGCAACTCATAAAAACCTTCTTGAAAATGTTGCATCATTGTTGCAACAGAATGAGATGTTGGAAACCGTAGATGCGGATATGGATGAAATAAGATATGATATAAATAAATCGGATCGCAGACTTAAGAAGAAAATGGCAGAAAGAACATCGGTGCAAGAGCAGCTTGCTCTTACAGATTATGACGAAATTCGCGAAAAACTGAATGCATGTATATCATGGCTGAATTGTTATAATCAAAAATTGCAAGATTGTGTAACTCAAAAGACTCAGAACGAAGAGGAAGCTAAGGCCCTTGGCGAGAAAATCGAAAGTATAAGAACAAAAATCAAATCCTATGAAGCCTGCAAAGATTTCTTTTCTGAATGCTTTGAAGAAGAACTTAAGCTGAGATATGTTGAAATTCCGGAAGAAGTGAAGGATGCTGAAGGAATATATCGCTATTTACTACCGGCTGTAAAAGATTTGAAAAAAACCGATTTAGCGAAGCGTCTGTATGAGATATATACACTTAACAAGGCAGCTTTGAGTGAATATAAGCTGATTCAGGTAGAACGTTTTTCTGAGCTGAAGTGCGACAGTTTAGAGAGTGAGTATTCACCGAAGAGAGATGATATTGTTGCAAAATATCAGGGGGTGGAGGTGACTTTTTCAGGTCTCATAAGACACCTTGAAGACGAAATCGAAGAGCTTGAAAGCCTGATAAGAGCAGGGGATCGTGAGCTTTTTGAGGATATTTTATCGAATACAATAAGTCGTAAAATTAGAGGCAAGATACATTCTTCTGATATGTGGGTTAAGAAGATGAATGCTTTAATGAGTAGCATGGATACGTCAAGCGGCCTAAAAATTAGTCTGAAGTGGAGAAGCAAAACGGCTGAACAAGAAAATCAGCTGGATACGCGTGATCTTGTAGAACTTTTGAAGAAGGATTATCGCTTAATGAACGAAGATGAAGCAGAAAGACTGACAGAACACTTTAAGTCAAAGGTTGAAGTGGCAAGAAGAATTGCAAATGACGACGGTGGCATGATTTCATTTTATCAGATTATGAAAGAAACTTTGGATTACAGGAAATGGTTTGAATTTCAGCTAATGTCACAGAAGACCGGTGAGCGTCAAAAGGAACTCACAAACAGCGTTTTTGGAACGTTTAGCGGCGGCGAAAAAGCTATGTCAATGTATGTGCCTTTGTTCTCAGCGGTTGTAGCTAAATATCAAGGAGGCAGAGAGGATGCTCCTCGCCTGATTTCACTTGATGAAGCGTTTGCCGGTGTTGACAATAGGAATATTCGAGATATGTTCAGGCTCATGGCTCAGTTTGAGTTTGATTTTATTATTAACTCGCAGGTGCTTTGGGGTGACTGTGATACTCTAGATGCACTTGCCATATATCAGCTTGAACGTCCTGAAAATGCAAAATTTGTTACTGTTATGCCGTTTTTATGGAATGGTTTTAGAAAAGAACTTCTAGATAGTGAAGAAGATGTGGAAGAAAGAGGAACAGAAATTGAACAGCTTTCATGACCATGACAAACTAAAAAAAAGAATGTCTTGAATATTTTCGTGCAGATTCCATTTGGAAAAAGGTTTTTAACGGATTTCGTGAGAAGTACAGATCTTACGGAAGCTTTAGCGGTAATATAAGCATCAAAAATTTAAAACCTGAGGATGTAGAAGCGTTGGAAGGTTTTTTTGGCACGAGTTTTCATGGGAAAAAAAGTGCTACAATTTCAGCAAAAAAATTTTCGAATGCTCTTGTTCGAAGCAGGTATCGTGAGATTAGTCCAGAAGAAATTCTAGAAGCATTTTTTGGTGAATCACTTCTTGGAAAGGCTGAAGAACTTCGCATGCTTGATGAAAAAATAAGTCATATAGAATTTGAATTTAAAGAAGCCTTCAAGGGTACGCCGGCGGAATGTTGCTTGGAAAATTTCAGAAAACTTATAAAAGTTTCCGGTCACAGCAATATCAGAGAATGGGAACGTCAACTGTGGCTTTGTGCTCAAATATATAATGCTTTACCATATCGTTGCGGAATGAAAACTTATTTAGCTGTTTTTGCAGCTGATGTTTGTGGCAATCCTCATGCTTTTGATAAAGGGACAATAGACGGAGAGTTACTTTATAGAATTATCCAATGTGATTTAGAGAAAAGAAATCTGCAAGTTCAGGCATCTAAAATTTTCCCTACTTATAAGAGACAGAAAAGTTATCTTATGGCAGGAGTAATGATTGATGATGTCTCAAATTATGCCCTTTTATATAATGTTCGTGCAACTAAAACAGATGGAAAAAAACATAAGGGTATAGAAGGATTTTCTGCTGAAAAGAGTATTCTTCAGATTTCACTAAATGTAATTGCCAATCTGGATAGAATGGATTGTGTGAATAAAGAAATTTACATTGTGGAAAATCCAACAGTATTTGCTATGTTGTGCAGCAGAGAAAAGGATAAGTCATATATGTGCATGAACGGCCAGCCACGCCTTGCAGCCTGCATGATACTTGATTTACTTGCAAAGACGGGAACTTCTATCTACTATTCAGGGGATTTGGATCCGGAGGGGCTGCTTATAGCTCAAAAACTTTCGCAGTACTATAGCGAAGAGTTTAATTTTTGGCATATGGATAAATCGGATTATGAATTGTGCAAATCTCAGAAAGCCTTATCTAAGAGAAGAATGAAAATGCTGGAAAACATAACTGACGAAAGGCTGATTCCGGTAGCAGAGAGTATTAAAACATCCGGAATACCGGGATATCAGGAAAATGTCTTTGCAAAAGTATAATCTAGATAATTGTTGTAAAAATGTAAATTATTTTGATGTCAGGAGGAGACAAACATGAACTCACATAAATTCTGGTCACTGGGTGCTCTGGTATGCACTATAATGGCTATTTATTCAGGTCACAAGATAACCTCAGATAAGTCTACTTATACCAACCAATAGTCGACTGAGCCAAAAACAGTGCACATTCCAGTAGTTGCAATCTGCGCCGAGTTAGTTATGCCTAACCGTCACAGAACGGAGAACTAGCCCGCCCAATTGCCCCGAACTATGGGTTAGCAACGCCTAACCGCCCCAAGAGCCTACACAAAACCAACATTCAACTTTAAACGGGCATATGTCAACTATGTTATTGACATATGCCTTTAATAGTTGTAATATAGATACAGAATCGAAAAGGAGGTAGCAAATGCCAAGACCAGTTAAATGCAGGAAGGTCTGTCATTTTCCGGATGTGCTTGAGTTTTTTCCGGCAGAAGACAGTGGGAAAGAACCGGTTTGTATGACAATTGACGAATATGAGACTATTCGCTTGCTGGACAAGGAAGGGTATGATCAGCAGCAGTGCGCAGAATTTATGCAGATTGCCAGGACTACAGTTCAGCGAATATACGAATGTGCAAGAAAGAAAATAGCAGATGCCATTATAGACGGACGCTCACTTAGAATTGAGGGCGGAGATTTCCGCATCTGTGACGGACAGAGCAGTGATTGTGGTTTAGGCGGATGCTACAAACAGGAATTTTATAAAAAATATGCAGTAGAAAAAGGAGAAAACATTATGAGAATAGCAGTAACATACGAAGACGGACAGATTTTTCAGCACTTTGGACATACAGAACAGTTTAAGGTTTATGATGTAGAAGATGGAAAAATCATCAACTCAGAAGTTGTAGACACAAATGGAAGCGGTCATGGTGCTCTTGCAGGAGTTCTGAATGCACTTAATGCAGACGTTCTTATTTGCGGAGGAATCGGAGGAGGAGCTCAGAATGCACTTGCAGCAGCAGGAATCAAACTTTACGGTGGAGTTTCAGGTAGTGCAGATGCAGCAGTAGAAGCTTTTATGGGTGGAAAATTAGATTATAATCCTGATGTAAAATGTAGCCATCATGATCACAACCACGAAGGTGAACATACATGCGGAGATCACGGTTGCGGAAACCACAGCTGCCACTAATTGGGTGATACCTATTAATTTGCAGAGAAACAAAGGTGTGTCCATACTGCAAGACAGAGATCCCTCTGGAAGCTGTAAGATGTCCACACTGCATAACTCGGCTGAGGGAATAATAAACTTTGACTTAAGAGACAGCGCAAAAAAATGTGCTGTCTTTTTTATTACCACAAAGGAGCTCTCTAAGGGAGCGATTAATTCTGCCAGCTGCACTTATTTTTGTTGACTAAATATACCCATAGGGGGTATAATGTCGATGTGGAAAGTTAGCGTAGACAAACTACATGAAAAAGCGGTATAGAAAGATAACTATGCTTATACATAATATAGAAAACCACTTGCAATGTTTTGGAGAGGAGACTTACAGATGGAAGAAAAGCAGTATGGATGCTGCTCGGTGAGGAAAAAACACAGAGAAAGCGATGAATATAACAGGCTTATCACAAGGCTTAACAGAATAGAAGGCCAGATAAGGGGCATCAAGAAAATGCTTGAGGATGAGAGATATTGTGTTGACATTTTGACCCAGACAAGTGCGGCGGCAGCTGCAATCAACGCATTTAATAAAGAGCTTCTGGCGGAGCATGTTAGAACCTGTGTTGTGAATGATATTAAAGAAGGAAAAGAGGAAACTGTGGATGAGCTTTGCAATATGCTGCAGAAACTGATGAAATAGAAGGCGGGCTTGCACGCTAGGCTCACAGAGATTGCGTCTGGGTTTGCAGCTTTCGGGGCATGAAACTAAAAGAGAAGAGCGCGCCGGATTTGAAAAAGGGGGTATTTGTTTGAAAAAGGAAAAGTTTAAGGTAACGGGAATGAGCTGTTCGGCATGTTCTTCGAGGGTTGAGAAGACCGTTTCGAAGCTTGAGGGAACAGAAGATGTTAGTGTAAATCTTCTTACTGGAAGCATGCAGGTAAAATATGATGAAGACGTTTTGAGTGAGGCTGATATTATATCGGCAGTTGAACATGCGGGATATGGAGCTTTTGCTGAAGCAGGACAGCCGGGGGCATATGGCAACGATGAAAGTGTGACCGGAGGCTGGGCTTGTGGCAGTGCAGGCGGAGGCCAGCCGGACATGGCAGGAGGTCAGCACGGTGGAGGTAGTGCATGCGCAGGTGTGTGTGGCAGTTTGGCCGGATTCGCAGGCGACTCTATGGCAGGTAGAGGTGCAGCTTATGGTGGCATGGCTTCTCAGGGAGCTCTTGATGATACGAAACGGATGAAGAAAAGGCTTGTTTGGTCGCTGGTTTTCTGGCTACCTTTTATGGCAGTTTCCATGGGACCTATGGTAACAGGAAATCATCATAATATGGAAAATCCTCTTACCATGATTCTTATTCAGATTTTGCTTCTTATTCCAATAGTTTTTCTGAACAGGAAGTATTTTGTTAAGGGAATTCCTGCGCTTTTCAGAGGCGGTGCCAATATGGACAGCCTCATTGCAGTTGGCTCAGGGGCGGCAATAATTTACGGCGTATTTGCTTTGTTTAGAATCGTGCATGGATATGAGACAGGTGATATGACCCTTGTTCACAAATATAGCTCGGACATATATTTTGAGTCGGCGGCAACGATACTAACGCTGATTACAGTTGGGAAATATCTTGAGACCAAGTCAAAGGGAAAAACAAGTCAGGCGATAGAAAAGCTTATGGATCTTGCACCGAAGACTGCAACCGTTGAAATAGACGGGGTTGAGCAGGTGGTTCCTGTTGCGGCTCTCAAGGAAGGCGACATTATCGTGGTAAGGCCGGGTGAAAGTTTTGCTGCTGATGGAGAAATCATATCAGGTTCAGGAGGAATCGACGAGTCCGCTATTACAGGAGAAAGCATTCCGGCAGAAAAGCAGGTGGGAGACAAAGTTATCTCGGCAACGGTTAACAAGACAGGATTTATCAAAGTCAGATGCGAGAAGGTGGGTGCAGACAGCACTATCAGTCAAATCATAAATCTTGTGGAAGAAGCTGGAGCCAGCAAAGCGCCTATAGCAAAACTTGCTGACAGGATTGCAGGAATTTTTGTTCCGACGGTAATGACAATTGCTCTTGTGACAGTGATTGTATGGCTTATTTTGGGTGCAAGGTTTGAATTCGCTCTTTCGGCGGGTATTGCGGTTCTTGTAATTTCATGTCCTTGTGCTCTGGGGCTTGCAACACCTGTAGCCATTATGGTAGGAACGGGAAAAGGTGCAGAAAACGGAATTCTCATAAAGTCCGGCGAGGCTTTCGAAACAGCTAGCAAAGTGGATACTGTGGTTATGGACAAGACCGGAACTGTGACGAAAGGATGTCCTGAGGTTACTGATGTCAAAGCCCTTGGAATTTCTGAGGAGGAGCTTCTTCAGATTGCCGCAGGACTTGAAAAGGGAAGTGAACATCCCCTTGCGGAGGCTGTGTGCAGATATGCTGAGGAGCAAAATATCAGAGCGAAGGAATTCAGCGACTTTTCGGCTTTGTTCGGAAAAGGTATACAGGGCCAACTAGATGGGGTATGTTATTGCGGCGGAAATGCGGCTTTGATGGCTGAGAAGAATGTTGATATTTCGAACCTTACAGAGATTCTTGACGGTTTTGCGAATCAGGGCAAGACACCGATGATATTTGCAAAAGGCATGGATGTGATTGGAATTATCGCGGTTGCGGATGTGGAAAAGGAAACCAGTGCAGCAGCCATAAAAGCCTTTGAAAAAATGGGCATTGACGTGATAATGCTGACGGGTGATAACAGAAAAACTGCAGAGGCGATTCGAAAGAAGCTTGATATACCAAAGGTGATTGCAGAGGTTTTCCCGGCAGATAAGGAAAAGCATATAGCAAAGCTTCAGGCAGAAGGACATAAGGTGGCTATGATCGGTGACGGAATCAATGATGCACCGGCTCTTGCACGAGCTGATGTGGGAATAGCTATCGGAGCAGGAACTGATATAGCAATAGAAAGTGCAGATGCTGTGCTCATGAGAAACGATCTTATGGATGCAGCAGCCTGCGTGAGATTGTCAAAGTCAGTAATAAGGAATATAAAAGAAAATCTTTTTTGGGCATTCTTTTATAATATAATAGGGATTCCGGTTGCGGCAGGTGTGCTTTATCCTGCATTTGGACTAAAGCTTTCGCCGATGTTTGCTGCGGCAGCCATGAGCCTTTCCAGCGTGTGTGTTGTAACTAATGCATTGAGACTTAGATTCTTCAAAACGGACAGAAGGGCAGCAGGCAGCGGAACTGACGAATCGGTAGCCGGCGGCGAAACTGAAATACCGGAAGCCGGCGGTGGAAATGGAAAGCCAAAGACCGGTGATGGAACTGAAAATGTGGCAGCAGGTAGCTGCTGCGAAATGCCGGCAGGAACAGAAAACCCAAAGCCGGAAGATAATAAAACAGATAAACAGGAGGAAAAAACAATGAAGTATGAACTTAAAATCGAAGGAATGATGTGCCAGCACTGCCAGAAGCATGCCCATGATGCACTGGCAAAAATGGATGGAGTTACAGGAGTAGAGGTTAACCTAGAAGAAAAGAGCGCAGTTGTAGAAGCTGACAGAGAAATTACAACTGATGAATTTGCAGAAGTTATAAAAGAAGCAGGATATGAGCTTGTAAAATAATTCATTGCTCCCCATTGTAAGTCGGGAAACATGTGTAATTTATTTGTTTTTCGGCGGAGAAACGATTATAAAACAAAAATATATAATCAAATATTTGATGCAGAAGGCTCGGGTTAACCCGAGCCTTTCGATTTGAGGCGGCGCGCTCGAAACTGTGTCTTGGACCGGGATGCTCGGATCCTCGAGCCTGTATCTGGAGCACCTCAAGCCTTTGGGCGGTCTTGGCCGATTGGCGCCGACCTTTGGACGGTCCTTTCTTGGTCGATGGACGCCGACCGCTAGCAGGTTCTCTCTTGGTCGACTAACATCGACTTTTAGATGGTTTCAGAAGGTTTTGGTTAATGCACATCAACCAAAGAAGCGTCAAAAACAGTGCATATTTCAATAGTCGCAATCTGCGCTGAGTTAGACATGGGTAACCGCACCTGAACACTGAGTTAGACATGGCTAACCGCACCTGAACACTGAGTTAGAAATAGCTAACCACACCCGAAGGCTAAGTTAGGCATAACTAACTGCGCTCAGAGACTAGGTTCGGCATAACTAACACCTCTTATTCCCATGGAGCTGTGCAATTGACTTGAGCCCGTAAAACCTATATAATTAAAGGTACAAAAAAGCGAGGAAATGATATTAACACTCTGACCAAGAGGGATGACACATCGGGAGTTTTGGTGCTTTTGCTTGGTATTTTAACTTTTGGCATTTACTGGCTCTACTGGTATTACAAGGCTGGGGATAATATGAGTAATCTAGAAGGCAATAACAGCGACTTTGGTGTGATTTGTTTGGTTATTGGTATTCTAGGACTTGGAATTGTCAGCATTGCACTTATTCAGGACAAAGTCAATGACTACGGGCACAGAGTCGGTGTGTGTTAGGCTGCATAACATATAGAGGGAGAGATAATTTGGCAAAAACAAAGAAGAAAAGTAAATCACAGGATTATGACAAAGTTTTTATGATGTTTTCACTGGTTTTAGGAATGCTGTTTGGATGGATTTCTGCAGACAGTGCGGGTGTTCCGTATGTGTCTGAAGTATTGGCTAATGTGGGAATCTGGATGTTCACAGCGTCGTTAATTTCAATATATTCAAAAACAGGTATTCAGGCAATATTGCATAACATAATATTTTATGCGGGAGGCATAGTTATGTATGCGGCGCATATGACTTTTCTGTCGGGAATGCCGGATTTCAGATTTTTGATATACAGGTGCGTACTTGCGTTTATAGGCAGTCTTATTGGGTTTATAACTTGGAATGCATTACAGCCACAGTGGCTGGGAGCAATAAGCGGTGCGGTTCCTGTTTCACTGATTCTTGCAGAAGGATTTCCGATAATTTACAGCAGATCTGCTGTGCTTGCATTTGATGTGGTGCTTGCAGTAGCGCTTTTTTTCATTCTGCTCAGAGGTAGAGAACGAAAGCTGATGGCAATTCCGTTTGTACTTGCATTTACATTTGCAGGGGTTTACTTTGATATATTTTCTAAGCTGTTTGGAGGCTGGATATGAGCAGATTTTTTGTAAGTCATGAAGACATATATGATAAGGAAATAGTGATATCGGCAAAAGACGATATCAAACATATAAAAAAAGTTTTGAGACTTCGGGAAGGCAATGAAATAGACGTTTCTGACGGAGTGGAGTGGGAATACAGAACTGAAATATCGGAAATAGGCGATGATGAAGTTTGTCTAAAAATAGTGGACAAGCAAAAGTTTGCAAGGGAACCAAAGCTTGAAGTGAGCCTGTTTCAGGGTGTACCGAAGGCAGGAAAGATGGAACTGATAATCCAAAAATGTGTGGAGCTGGGAGTGCACGAAATTACGCCTGTTTTTATGGACAGAACCGTAGTTGTGGAAAAGGGTAATTTTTCCAAGAAACTTGACAGATGGCAGAAAATAAGCGACGAGGCAGTTAAGCAGTGCAAGAGAGGAATCATTCCGCAAATTTGTGAAAAACTCGATTTTTCCGGAATGCTGGAGGAACTGAAAAATTTTGATGCGGTAGTATTTCCTTACGAAAACGAGGATAATTTTACTGTTAAGAGTTTTTTGAGGGGACTTGAGCAAATTCCGAAAAGCGTTGCCATTGTAATAGGACCGGAAGGTGGATTCAGCGACGAGGAAGCCGAACAAATGAAGGCGGCGGGTTACAGACCTGTTTCCCTTGGAAAGACGATTTTGAGAACGGAAACTGCAGGCATGGCGACGCTTGCAATGGTTATGTACGAATTAGAAATATAGAAATATAAAGGGGATGAATATGAAAGTAGCATTTCACACTTTGGGGTGCAAAGTTAACCAGTATGAGACAGAGGCTCTCAAAGAGCAGTTTGGCGAGAGAGGCTTTGATATAGTTGGAGAAGAGGATTTTGCTGATGTTTATGTGATTAACACCTGTACGGTGACTCATATGGCGGACAGAAAATCGAGACAATATATAAGAAAAATGAAGAGGGTGAATTCTGAGGCAGTGGTTGCGGTTACAGGTTGCTATGCACAGGTGAGTCCGGAGGAAGTCAGCAAAATTGAAGGTGTGAACCTGGTTGTGGGAACCAACGAAAAACAGAATCTGCCTGAATACGTGGAAAGCTTTATCAGAGAGGCTTTGGGGCTTTCATGCCATGTTAAGGCCTATGAGGAGCTGACAGAATACAAGTCATCCGGAATCATAACATCCATGGAAAGCAGAACTAGAGCCTACATAAAAATCCAAGAAGGCTGCAACAGGTTTTGTTCTTACTGCATTATTCCTTATGCTCGCGGCAAGGTGAGAAGCAGAGATATGGACGAAATTATGACGGAGGCAAGAGGCCTAATCGAAAAGGGCTTCAAGGAGATTATTCTTACGGGCATAAACACTGCGCTTTACGGAACTGACATGGATATCGGGGGCATAGAACCGCTGATTAGAGAGCTTAATGCTATAGACGGCGATTTCAGAATCAGACTGAGTTCACTTGAGCCGACTGTAATTAACAAGGATTATGTGGCAGGACTTTTGAAGTACGAGAAGCTTTGTCCGCACCTGCATCTTTCTATTCAGAGTGGATCTGACAACGTTCTGGCTTTGATGAACCGAAAATATTCGAGACAGGATTATCTCGATATAGTCAAAGTTCTTACGGATTTTGATCCTTTGTATGGGATTACTACTGATATAATCGCGGGATTTCCGGGGGAAAGCGAGGCGGATTTTGAGGATAGCCTAAGGATGATAGATGAGGCCGGCTACTGTAAGGTACATGCCTTCAAATATTCAAAGCGTGCAGGAACAAAGGCGGCAGCCATGGACTGCCAGATTCCGGAAAACATCAAAACTGAACGAAGCCACAGATTGGGAGAAAAGGCAAACGAAGCTGCGTCAGCGTTTTACGACAGATGTAAAGGAAGCGTCAGAAGAGCTTTGCTTGAGGAAATGACCGAAGAAGGGCTTATTACGGGATATACGGACAATTACGTCAAGGTGTATGCCGAAGGAAATGAGAATATGCTCGGTAAGTTCTGTGACATCAGGCTTATCGCAGAATATAAAGATGGAATGAAAGGAGAATTATTAAATGGCTGATTGTATTTTCTGTTCAATAGGAAATCATGACATCCCGTCAAACGTTGCGTACGAGGATGACAAGCTTATTGCTTTTCATGACCTGGATCCGCAGGCACCTGTACATGTGCTTGTAATACCAAAGAAGCATATCGCGTCTCTTGATGATGTAAAAGAAGAAGATCAGGAACTTCTCGGATATATCATGTTCAAGATTCACGAGATTGCAGCTGATTTGGGCTTGGAAAACGGATACCGTGTTGTAAGCAATAACGGCGAAGATGCTTTTCAGACAGTAAAGCACCTACATTTCCATATTCTCGGAAAGAGAAAACTGACATGGCCACCGGGCTAAAGAGATTCGGCAGGCAAGAAGGGCTATCACAAAAAAAAGATAGCCTTTTTATGTGAGGTTTTGCAAGAGGCTTATTTATATAATATACAGGGTGAAACCCTTGAATTTTCGATAAAAAATTGGTTTATACAGGAGGTTATATGAAAAAGATAGAAAATCTTATATTTATACTGTTGGGAATCGCGTGTGATGCTTTTGGTGTTGCTTGTTTCGTGCTTCCTAACGGATTTCTCGTTGGAGGTATAACAGGTGTGGGCCGAGTGCTCAATCATTATGCTCACATCGAAGTGTCAATTGCAGTAGGTATCGTCAGCGTGCTTTTGTTCATAATCGCATGGGCGAGCCTTGGAAAAAAGTTTGCAATGACTATAGTTGTGGGAACGTTTATGTTCCCAATATTTCTTGATATTTTTCAGAGAATCGACGCATTGTCAAATCTGACGGATAACGAAGTAATTGCAGCAGTTTGTGGTGGTATCATGATGGGTATGGGCGTTGGCCTAATCATCAAAGCCGGTGCGTCCTCCGGCGGAAGTGACGTAATTCCGGTAATTCTGAACCGCAAGTTTAACCTACCGGTTGCACCGATGGTGTATTTGTCGGACTTTATCATTTTGATGCTTCAGCTACCGTTTGCAAGCACAGACAATATTCTGCTTGGAATCATGCTGCTTCTGATTTGCACTATGACTCTGAACAAAGTAATTCTAACAGGTTCAAGCGACGTTCAGTTTACAATTATCAGCTCAAGATATGAGGAAATCAACAGAAGACTTCAGGATGAGGCAGACGTTGGAAGCACACTGTTTCATAGCAAAACAGGTCATCTTGGAAAAGAGATAGACGTAATTATGTGCATAGCCGCTCACAAAGACATTCATGCCGTAAAAAACATCATCTCAGAGGTGGATTCTGAGGCATTTGTTACAATGATAAACGTGAACGACGTAAGAGGAAGAGGATTTACGCTGGTAAGAAAGTACTAACAGAGATTTGAAGGAACACATGTATTTGTGTATTCGAACGATATTTTACAAGGGGGCAATTTTTATGTGTACAGCAGCAACTTATAAGACTAAGGATTTTTATTTCGGAAGGACGCTCGATTACGAATTTTCATACGGGGATGAGATTACAGTTACGCCACGCAACTATCCGTTCAAATTCCGCCATGTGGAGGATATGAATACCCATTATGGGATTGTCGGAATGGCTCACGTGGCAGACGATTATCCGCTTTATTACGATGGGATAAACGAAAAGGGACTTTGCATGGCGGGACTCAACTTTGTTGGAAATGCTGTATATGCCAAGGTTAAAGAAGGATCAGACAATATAGCGCAGTTTGAACTGATTCCGTGGATTCTGGGACAGTGCGAATCTGTAGCGGAAGTCAGAGAGCTTCTGGAAAAAATAAATATAACAGACACGCATTTCAGCGAAAACCTGCCACTGGCGCAGCTTCACTGGATGATTTCTGACGAAAAGGAATCCATTACAGTTGAATCAATGAAAGACGGACTTCACGTTTACGACAACCCGGTGGGGGTTCTTACAAACAATCCGCCGTTTCCTCAGCAGATGTTTCAGCTTAATAATTACATGCATCTTTCACCAAAGCAGCCGGAAAACACTTTCTGCAAGGATCTGGCACTAGATGCTTACAGCCGCGGTATGGGTGCACTTGGGCTTCCCGGTGACCTTTCATCTGCATCACGTTTTGCGAAGGTTGCATTCACAAAGGTTAATTCCCTTTCGGGAGATTCGGAAAATGAAAGTGTGAGCCAGTTTTTCCATATTCTCGGATCAGTAGATCAGCAGAGAGGCTGCTGCGAAGTTGCCGAAGGAAAATACGAAATCACGCTATATACTTCCTGCTGTAATGCGAACAAAGGAATTTACTATTACAATACTTACGAAAATCATCAGATTAGCGCAGTAGATATGCATATGGAAAATCTCGATAGCGACAAGCTGATACGCTACCTTGTAATTCAGGGAGAGCAGATTAATTTTCAGAACAGATAAGGGAGAACACAATGCAGACTTATACATACGTTTCAAAAGGAACATTTGAATTAAAAGAAAAAGAAAAGCCGGCACTCATACATGAGCGCGATGCGATTGTCAAAGTAACTCTTGCAAGCATATGCTCCAGTGACCTGCATATAAAACACGGTAGCGTTCCCCGCGCAGTGCCCGGAATAACTGTCGGCCACGAAATGGTGGGAATTGTGGAATCAGTAGGAAGTGCTGTAAAAAAGGTGAAACCGGGAGAAAGAGTGACAGTAAATGTAGAAACATTTTGCGGCGAATGCTTTTTTTGTCAAAATGGATATGTAAACAACTGCACGGACAAAAACGGCGGCTGGGCTCTTGGATGTCGTATAGACGGTGGCCAGGCTGAATATGTGCGTGTGCCTTTTGCAGACCAGGGTCTTAACAAAATTCCAGACGCAGTTAGTGACAGACAGGCTTTGTTCGTGGGTGATGTTCTTGCAACAGGATACTGGGCAGCCCGCATTTCCGAAATCACAGAAGAGGATACTGTTTTGATTATCGGAGCAGGGCCTACAGGAATTTGCACACTGCTTTGTGCCATGCTGAAAAATCCAAAGAGAATTATTGTATGCGAAAATGACGAAAATCGTGTACGTTTTATTAATGAGCATTATCCTGATGTACTTACTGTTTCATCAGAAAACTGCAAAGAGTTTGTGGATGCTAACAGTGACCATGGTGGAGCCGATAGAGTACTGGAAGTTGCAGGAGCAGAATCCACATTCAGACTGGCATGGGAATGCGCAAGACCTAATGCAATTGTGACAGTGGTTGCTCTTTATGACAAAGCACAGAGCCTGCCACTTCCGGATATGTACGGCAAAAATCTTATATTCAAAACCGGTGGAGTTGACGGCTGCGACTGTGAAGAGACATTGAGACTGATTGCAGAGGGCAAAATCAACACAGAACCTCTGATTACACACACTTACCCTCTTGACAAAATCGAAGAAGCATACGAACTCTTCGAAAACAAAAGAGACGGCGTGATAAAAGTAGCAATAGAGTGCTGAGGGATGTAAGAATGAGTGGTCAAAATGATAACTGGTTTCTGATTGGTGATATTCACGGTGATGAAACGCCTGTAGAAATTTTTTATGAGAAAAACAAATCAAAACTCTCAGCAGATCCGGGCAAAAACCATCTGATTCTTCTGGGAGATTTCGGTGCTAACGTTACCTTACGTACAAAGCGAGACCGAATGTTCAAACAGGCTCTTTCGGAGTATCCTTTCACTTACATTGCCCTCAGAGGAAATCATGAGGCGCGTGTTCAAACAGTTATGGATATGTTCCCTGACAAGTGGGAGAAGATTTCAAAATACGGAGGCGAAATCTACAGAGAAAAGGAATTTCCAATGATTGAATACCTGTCGGATGCACCTGCTGTATATGATTTTTGCGGATACAAAACTTTTTCAATTCCCGGCGCATATAGTGTGGATAAATGGTACAGAATTATTTACAGCTTGCCATGGTTTGAGGATGAGCAGCTTTCGGAAGAAGAGATGAACTCGGGAAGGGAAATAAAGGCTCGCGAAAAAAGCTTTGACCTTGTTATATCACATACTTGCCCGTCAGCCTTTGAACCTACGGATTTATTTTTGCCTGACATTGACCAGAGCATGGTAGACAAATCTATGGAAAGATATCTCGGAGAACTGGAATTTGATTTGGATTACCAACGCTGGGCGTGGGGACATTTCCATGCAGACAGATTGTACCCGTGGGATAACGGAAAACAGAGGCTGATGTTGTTTAACGAAAATGTGATTGATTTGAAAAAGTTTATGCAGATGAAGGAAGATGATTCACTGCGGGATATTATGGTGTGAAAGAACGCATAAGAAAAGACGCCAACGGCTATTTGAACTGCCTAAGGCGTCTTCTTTTCTCTTTTCTACATGTATTTGTCTAGCAGGGTATCTATGTCCTGCATTCTGTCTACCTTTGGATTTTCGATGAGTTTTCCTCTCATTACTACTTTTTTTACGCTTTTGAGTGCAGCCAGGTTGTGGAGAGGGTTTTCCTTTACGACTATCATATCGGCACTTTTGCCTGCTTCTATGCTGCCTGTAATATCGTCGATTCCGGCAATCTGTGCATTTACAAGGGTTGCTGTGTGGAGTGCAAATGAGCTTGTTACGTTACAATACTTCTGGAAATAACAAAGCTCACGCCAGAAGTTATAGTGAGTCACAAATGGACAGCTTACATCATTTCCGATTCCCACAGGGATATCGTTTTCCAGACAAACCTTGGCACATTCTATCATTCCGTCCATTACAATTTTGCCGTTTGATTTTGCAACCGGAAGTGCGCGGCTTTCTTCAAGTTCGAACATTGCATAAGGAAGTGCAGGTGAGATTGTGCAGACATCAGCAGCTTTTCTTTCTTTGAAAAGCGCTATGATTTCCTCATCAGGCATACTTCCGTGTTCAATTGTGTCAACTCCGTTTTCGAGGGCGGCCTTCAGGCCTGCAGGGCTTTCTACATGGGCAGCCACCTGAAATCCCAGTTTATGGGCTTCGTCGCAGGCTGCTTTTATTACTTCAGGGGGCATTCTGAGAACACCCGGTTCACCTTCTACATCAGCATCCATAACGCCTCCTGTGACCATGAGCTTAATCAGATTAGGCTTTGTTTTTGCAATTTCTCTGACGTCTGCAGCAGCATCTTCAGGGGACATGGATTCTGTGGCGAGAGATCCTGCAAAATGTCCTCCGGGAACTGAGATTCCACGATTAGCAGCAAGAATTCTTGGGCCTATTTTTTCTCCTTTGTTTATGGCATCACGAACCTGTCCATCGAAATCAAGAATCCCTCCAACAGTTCTGATGGTGGTTACTCCACTCATAAGTTCAGTTTTTGCACGTTTTGCAGTCTTGTTTCTGACTGCACTTTTTACAATGCGCGATTTTGTCAGAATTTCGAAAAGTCTCTTGTAATTGACTGCTTTTGCCTTTTGTTTAGGTGGTTTGCCGTCAGTTGCAAGGTGAACATGCAGGTTTATGAGACCCGGAAGAAGATAAGCTCCATCAAGGTCGATTATTTTGCATTCTTTTGGAATTTCGCTGTCCGAAAGAATTGCAGTTATTTTGTCATCTTCTGTTATTACAGCACGGCCGGTTTGCGGCACCATGTCTTTTTTTCCATCAAGAATTGTACAGTTTGTGTATGCGTATTTCATCTTTATCACTCTCCCGAAAATTCTGTTTTTTAATATTTACTTTTCTATAATGCATTTATTTTGCCGGTTTGTCAATGCCGGCATATTTAAAAAAAGTTTTTTTGGTACTGTACACGCCGCGGTTAGGGTGCTATAATCTAGGTTAGAGATAGCTAACTCGAAAATTATCGGTCGGAGAAAGGGGGAAGTATGACAGAGAGGGAAAGAGATTTTTTAGAGGTAGTCAATCTGCACAAAGGCTTTGGCAGCGGAGAGACCAGACAGGAGGTTCTTAAGGATCTGAATTTCTCTGTAGCAAAAGGAGAATTTTGTGTGCTTTTAGGACCTTCGGGATCGGGCAAGTCGACTTTGCTCAACATTATTGGAGGAATCGATTCTGCAGATTTGGGATATATCGCAATTAATGGGGACAAGCTGAAAGATATGAACGACGAAGCTTTGACACAATACAGAAGAAAACATCTGGGGTATGTTTTTCAAATGTACAATCTGATAGGAAATCTGAGCGTAAGAGAAAACATAGAAATCGGAGCCTATCTTTCGGATGACAGTCTGGATGTGGATGAGATTCTTCAGACTCTGGGATTATATGAACACAGGCACAAAATGCCGAATCAGCTTTCGGGAGGCCAGCAGCAGAGGGTCTCTATCGGAAGAGCTATTGTGAAAAATCCGGATATTCTTTTGTGCGATGAACCTACAGGGGCGTTGGATTATGCTACATCAAAGGAAATCCTTAAACTTGTGGAGGAGGTCAATCAAAAGTACGGAAATACAATAATTATGGTAACTCACAATGAGGCTATCAGGAACATGGCAGATCATGTTATCAAGCTGAGGGATGGTGCTGTGCGCTCCAACGAAATCAATGAGAAAAAGATATCTGCGGAGGCTCTGGAATGGTAAGAAGGAATCCGCTGAAAAAGAGAATACTTAGAGAATTATATGCTGAACGCAAGAAATATCTTGTTATTAGTCTGTTTCTGATTCTTGTAACAGGCTTTGTTTCAGGAATGTATGTTGCAAACGGAAGCATGCTGAAGGCTTCTAAGGAATCGGTGGACAGATACAAGCTGGAGGACGGTCATTTTGTTCTTGCGAACAAAGCCAATGGGAATCAAATTTCTGAGTTTGAAAAAAATTCTGTAACCGTATATAAGAATTTCTTTAAAAACGAAGGCGAAGACTCGGACAGTGACGGTAAAACGGATGGAACAGTTCGGGTGTACAAAAAAACAGATGATATCAATTTGGCTTGTCTGATGCAGGGAAGTTTTCCGGAAAAGGCTGACGAAATTGCCATTGACAGGATGCATGCAGACAATGTGGGATTAAAAACCGGAGAAGAAATAAAAATCGGCGGAAAGACTTTTAAAATAACGGGGCTTATTGCATATGTGAACTATTCGACATTGCACGAAAAAAGCACTGATTTTATGTTTGACGCACTGAAATTTGATGTTGCGATGGTGACATCAGACGGCTTTGACAGACTGGAAAGCGATACGAATTATGGTTATGCATGGAAATATGATACTGAACCAAAGGACGATGCTGAGAAGAAGTCGAAATCTGAGAAGTTCCTTGAGGAAATCGGCTCTGCGACAGTGGTGCAAGGAAACCAATTGAAGGATTATGTTCCGGCATATGCCAATCCCGCAATAACCTTTGCCGCAGATGATATGGGATCGGACAAAGCAATGGGAGGCGTTATTATGAACATTCTCATTGCAATAATTGCTTTTATTTTTGCAATCACAATCAGCAGTACAATTTCTGCAGAAAGTACGGCAATAGGAACATTAAGGGCTTCGGGTTATACTCGAAAAGAAATGATAATGCATTATCTTGCGACACCGGTAATTGTGACGCTTGTTTCTGCAGTTATTGGGAATATTCTTGGATATACTTTGTTCAAAAAAATTGTAGTCTCCATGTATTACTACAGCTACAGCCTTCCGGCTTATAAGACGGTTCTAAGTACAGAGGCCCTTGTAAAAACAACATTGATTCCTCTCGTTTTGATGATTGCTGTCAATCTTGCGGTTATAACAAAGATGATGAGAAAAACTCCTCTACAGTTTTTGCGTCATGATTTCAGTAAGGCAACGAAGAGGAAGGCTTTGAGACTACCGGAATGGAAGTTTGTAACCCGGTTTAGAGTCAGAATTATTTTCCAGAACATTTCCGGATATGCAGTATTGGTTGTGGGTATTGCCTTTGTTATGGTGATGCTTGCAATGGCTGTGGGAATGCCTTCTACGCTGAAATATTACAAAGAAAATACATCTGAACTGATGTTTGCTCAGCATCAGTATATATTAAAATCCTGTATCAATGAGTCGGGGAATTTTGTAAAAACATCAAATTCCGATGCAGAAAAGTTTTGTATGACTTCTCTAGAGAAAAAAAGCAATTCCATAGACGAAGAGGTGTCTGTTTACGGAATTCAGGATAATAGCAAATATGTTAAAATTCCGCGCTTCGATGATTTGGATGAAAAAGAGGTTTACATATCCGAACCTTTTGCGGAAAAATATAATCTGACAAAAGGGGATAATCTGACACTGGATGAAAAATACGATAAGAAAAGGCATAAGTTTAAAGTAGCGGGAATATACGAAAAATCTACTTCAGTAGCAGTGTTCATGCCTATTGAAAATTTTCGGGAAGTCTTTAATCTAGAGGATAATCAGTTCACTGGCTTTATGGCAGATTCCAAAATCAAAGATATTGACGAGAAACTGATTGCCACAGAAATAACAAAAGAAGACGTTACTAAAATGTGCGATCAGCTGGATCATTCTATAGGAAGTTATATGACGTACTTTCAGGTTTTGTGCATACTGCTGTCGGCGGCTTTGATCTATCTTTTGACAAAGCTGATTATAGAAAAAAATGAAAAGGCAATTTCTATGATAAAAATTCTGGGATTTACGAATCGCGAGATTGCAGGTCTCTATATGATTGCGACAAGTATAGTTGTTGTGGCTGCGGACCTTCTGGGAATCTTTGTTGGCACAGAAGTGATGAAATATGCATGGGCGGTTATTATGCGCTCTTACAACGGTTGGTTCAAATTCGTAATGACACCTGCTGATTATGGGAAGATGTTTATTTTTGTCCTTGCCGGATATCTGCTGGTTACAATAACGGATTACAAGCGAATCAAAAAAATACCTATGGATGAAGCGCTAAAAAATATGGAATAGGAGATTTAAAAGTGAGAAAAAAGAGAGAAAAACTTATGGCTGTCCTGTTATCAGCTTTGCTGCTGATTACGGGAACCGCTATGGGGACAACTTCTGCTTTTGCAGCAGAAAAAAATATTAATGTAAATGATATTTCCGTGAAAACGGATTCTTTCAATGGATTATGGAAGTTTACATTCGGGGATGAAAAATATCCGGAAGCTATTACAAAAGTTTCTGTCAACGATACGGATTGGGAGGCCTATAGCTTTACGCCGTCAATGGGCGGAAAGTATCGTGTGAGGGATGGTGCTTTGGAATTTGCTCAGAACAGTTACGGTCAGGTGCCGGCTTTGAAAAGCGGCGATGTGGTTTCGATCACAGCTGAAGGATACAAAACTCTGACATTCAAGGTTACAATTGCAGACGGAAAACTGACTGTTTCGGAAGGTTCGACGCAGGGCGATGACATGCAGCTTCACGTTCGCCTGGTAGGAAGTTTTGAAGCTGCGCTAGTGAACCAGAAAGGATATGATGCCATCAGCGGAGCAAGTACAAACATTACCCAGAATAAAAACAGCAATGCAAGCGTCGAGGTGGCACTGGTAAAGACAGGGCAGGAACCGGCAGAAAGTGACTGGAAGCTTCTGAGCGAAAGCAATATACGTGTGAAGTCAAAAGAATCCTCGGTAAATATTGTAAATACCGGTAATCCTGCAAATGGCAATGACTCAGGAATGATCGGAGTTTATTCTGTTCACGATGGATCTGTTACGTTGGCAGGAACTCCCGCAAAGGCAGGTAACTATGAAATAAGTGTTACGATTGCTGATGAACTTGGACATAAGGCGACAAGCAATGGATTGACTTTTAGAATTTACAGCGGGGACGAAACTTTGAAAAATCAGCTGGTTCTCGATAACTGCACGAAAACTGCGGATGGAAAGTATATGTACGACATGGAGCCTTGGGCAATCAAGAATTTCACTTCTCTGTTAGGAAATCAAACTGTTGTGGTTCCAACAGATTTGAAGGCTTGGTACGGTTCTCATACAAGTGGAACTTACGGAGAACTGGGTTATGCAGTGGCTGAAGGAGCGGCGCAGCCTCAGACTCTTGTTATTCCGAAGGGATGTAATCTGACGTTGGTTAATATGGATATTCTGAGCAGTGTTAAGATTGTTGTTCAGGATGGAGCAAAGCTGACACTTCGAGATTCTGTAGTGCAGGGGGTTGTGCAGGTGGAAAAGGGCGGAACCTTCTCAATGAACTATAATGATTACGGCAGCGGAGAATTCCTTAACGGGGCTTCGATTAACGGCAAACTGATTCTAGAGGACGGATCTACACTGGAAAATGCAAAAATTTATTCCAATACAAATAATATTGCAAACGGTTCACAGGCACGCCACAATACAAATGCTGTTGTTGAGGTTAACGGAAATGTGACATTGAAGGGGCAAGTTTTCCTTCGCGGTGATGAGGCACCTACCGGAACTGATCCTGCAACAGGCAAGAGCTATACAGGTCAGATAGGACTTCAGGTTAATGGTACTCTAACTCTTGCAAAGGACTCAGTACTTGCTGTATTTGGAGGCGGAAAAGACGCAACTACTTCAAACGGAGGCACTGCGATTCTGCTCAATAACGGTACAATCACAGGAGACGGTAAACTGATTGCTGTCGGTGGTGACGGATATTTCGGTGAAGGTGCAAATGCTGTAGATGGAACAGGAATGATTTCTGTAAAAGATGCTTATCTGGAAGGTGGAGCATCAGTTTCAAAGTCGGGAACTCCGGGCAAAGCACTTGGTGATAATGTAAAACTTTCAGGTATTACTAACAGAAATTTGATTGATGGAAAAACAGGAATGGCAATTGATTACGACAATGACACATACTGGAGAGATATTCTGACAGTGCCTGACATGTCAATGTATCCGGTAGAAGAGAATGCTCCCGGAGAAACGCCTGAACAACCGGGAAAGCCGGGAGGTGGAACTTCTGAGTCTGACAAACCTGATACAAACGGTTCCGGAGCAGATAAGGGAAATACAGGTAGTTCAACAAATACCGGTGCTTCGGGAAGCAATGTGAAAACGGACAAAAATAGCGGAGTTTCCGGTCAGACAAAGCAAATAACTTCTGTTCAGACAGGTGATGAATTACAACTTGCAGTCTGGGCAATTCTCGGGGCTTTGTCAGCGACAGCTGTAGCAGGAACCTTGCTGTTCAGACGAAAGAAATTAACAAAATAACAGTTCATAAGGTTGTTACATAATTTGATAAAGTGAAAAACCCTGCGTGCTTAGGTGCGCAGGGTTTTTCACAATGGACAGAAAATATGATGAATGCTTTTTGGGGATATCTGGAAAACAGAGTTGAGAAATGATTGCACCTGTTGTTTTTTTCATGATATACTTATTGACGAGATGTTAAATATACAGAGGAGCGAGGAAATTTTGATGAAAAAGTACATATTGTTATTTTTGCTTATGATTACATTTTTTGCAGTTGGCTGCGGTAACAATGAGCCATCTGCTGATGACAATGCACAGAATGATGAAAGTGCTGTATTTGCTGAGCTGGAAGATCTTGAATTTTGTTTTTCTTCCGGTGCCGGTGGCTGGGGAACTACGCTGCAGATTGATAAGGACGGAAATTTTGGGGGACTTCACACTGATTACAATTTAGGCGAAACAGATGCAGAATATCCAAAAGGTACTTGCCATTACTGCGATTTTTCCGGAAAGTTCAAAGATGTAACAAAAGTAAACGAATACACATATTCTTTGAAAATAGAAAAGCTTGAGTTTGCGAACGAACTGGATACATCAGAAGTAAAAGAAGGTGTCCTTTACGAATATACGACTCCGTACGGAATCAGAGACACTAAAGAAGTTTTGCTATATCTGCCGGGAGCACCGATTGCAGAGTTGCCGGAAGAGTATGTGGATTGGATTCATACGAGTCTGAGAAATGAAAAAGAAACAGAACTGCCGTTTTACGGGATTTATAACCCAACTGAAAAAACGGGATTCTACAGCTACAAAAAAATTAAGAAATAAAGTTATACTCAAGGTTTGACACTACCTTTTGGTCTTGTGGAGCAGAAGAACGATTGAAGAAAATGGCACCAGAGGGACATGAAATTTTGGATGAGGAAACAGCTGCAGAAGTCGCAAAAGAAAGTAGGCGTGGACCATTCAGATTTAGTAAATATGGCATTCCTCAGAATGCTGAATTGGTTTTTATTAATGATGCATCGGTGGTTGTGAAAGTCATTGATGACAGGCATATTGCTTATAAAGGAGTTACGACATCTTTATCAGCATTAGCACAGCAATTGTTAGAATATGATTATCAAGTACAGGGAACGGCATATTTCAGCTATCAGGGGGAAAAACTAACAGATCTTAGAGAGCTAATGGAAAGCAAGAAATAATACGTTGATTGTAGAAAGTTGGTGAAAAACTTGGACATAAAACAATTAATTGGTGAAGCAACTGAATATGACAAAAAGCAATCTTTAGAAGCGAAGAAACCAAAGAGTTGGTGTAAGAGCGTAAGTGCTTTTGCAAACACACTTGGTGGAGCATTAATCTTTGGAATAGCCGATAATGATGAAATTGTAGGGCTTGAGAATCCGAATGGTGATGCTGAAAAAATAAGTGAAATCATTAAGACAAGGCTGGATCCAATTCCAGAATTTCGTCTTCGATTTGAACAGATTGAAGATGGAAAAGTGTTAATTATACTGGATATTTTTAAAGGTGAAGAGACACCATATTATTATTCGGGGGATGGTGTGTTGGAGGCATATGTTCGTGTTGGAAATGAGAGCGTGAAGGCTACAGCAACGGAATTGAAAAGACTGGTGTTGCGTGGTAGAAATACATCTTATGATTCACAGATTTCTACGTATAAGGTGGAAGATTTTGCTTTTTCCAAACTCCGGGAAAGAT
>CALHKP010000058.1 GCA_938034165.1 uncultured Clostridia bacterium
CAACTTTTGGGATTGTCCTCTGCAACTTTTGGTATTTTAATTGTACAATAAACACATATCATTGACGAAGACAGGCGAAGGAATGCACAGAGAATGGAGGATGCGTTTTATAACAGGGAAAATCTTAATCCTCAGATGAAGGGTGCAGATGCTGATCAGACAGCAAACACGGTGGCTGTTCCGGAAGGGGTGGATGCAGAACTTTTGATGAAGGTTCTGAGAAATCCGGAGATGACGGCTTTGCTGACGAGCCTGGCGAAGAGCTTGAATTAAAAACAGGTCAGAGATTCGATTCTGCATTAGTGGCGGGATCATGATGCTGTATAAATTAGCTATCAACAGGGTAAGATATTATTACAGTTGCTAACGATCAAGTAAAATTGAATTCTACTTGACATATCGGAAAGTTGACATATAATGAGATTGAGGAGGTGTCGTATGAATAGCTATGCAAAGTATATTGAAACTGTGATCGAACAGGAGCCTGAGAACAAGCTTTTGGAAGCAAGTATTTTATATCAAAAATCGTTCGGCACTGTTCCTGAAATGACCTACTATAAAACATTGGAAAGAATGAGCAAACAAGGTTCCCTTGTACATCTTACCAAGGGTCTTTATTACAGACCAAAGAAATCTCGCTTTGGAACAATTCCAATCAGTGAAAAAGAGATTATTGGTCACTATACGAACAATGGCCGGGGAATTGTAATTGGCTACAGACTTTACAATCAAAAGGGCTTAACAACACAAATAAGCAAACGGGTTGAGGTTCTTTCTTCTGCTGTTACAGAACAAAAGAAAAATATCCAAAATATTTGTGTGACAAACAGTGGGATTGATTTGACGCAGGAGACGATTCCGGTAATTGAAACTATGGAGATTCTTCAGAACTATAAGTCCATTGAAGATATCAGAAAATCTGCATTAGCAGCATATATGAGAGAATTTGCGACGGAATATTCTGATACTGCGGCGGTGTTTGTCCTGAAAAATCGGAAGTATAAGAAATCTACGATTGCATTTCTGGAGCGCTTTCTGAATTATCTTGGTGTTGAAAACACATTGCACCAGTTTTTATCAGCCCTCTCATCGTATGCAATTCCAGAAATGGAGGAATTCTATGAACCTGCACGAGCATAAAGAAGAATTTGAAGAACTGATTGCCATTGTAGCAGATTATATAGGAGTTCCTGTTGATGCGGTTCGCAGGGATTACTATATTGTTCAAATGATGCAAAACCTTCAAAACAGCGAATACGCCGAAGTTTGTGTGTTTAAGGGAGGAACTTCTCTCAGCAAATGTTATCCAGGATCTATCAATCGTTTTTCCGAAGATATTGATCTGACATTCATACCTGTAGAAGATATGACTAATAAGAAATACAGCAAGGCTTTGAAACGAGTTGAAGATACTATCTCAGCCGGTTTTTTGATGGAGAAAATTGAAGATGAACGTAATGACCGAAACAAAAGTGCATTTGTTTGGCCTGAAAATGAAAGCAAGGAAACCTGCCGGGTAAAACTGGAGATTGGTTCCAGTGTAAGACCGGATCCTTTTTCAAAGAGAAGCATGAAAACTTATATTCAGGAATATCTCGAAGAGAAAGGCATGCAGGATGTCGTGACCGAATTTGATCTGCAGGAAGTCAAGGTAAATACACTTGAGATCACACGAACGTTCCTGGATAAGGTAATGTCAGTCAAGAGGCATGCAATCTGCGGAACTCTTCCAAGAAAAGTGCGTCACATATATGATGTTACGGTACTTTTGGATCGCAGTGACATTCAGGATTTCCTGAATGATACCGAACGGCTGAAGCAGCTTCTAAAGCTCACAAAAGAAACGGACAGCTTCTATCTTCAGAAACGTAATATTTCTGAAGATTATGATCCGGTGGGGGCGTATGCCTTTGAAAACTGGAAACAGTATTTCAACGATGAAATTCGTGGAAGATATGAAACTCTTCATGAAGATCTGCTCTACACATCCAATCGCCAGAGCTTTGAAAAAGCAATTCAGGCATTTGAATTTATCAGTCATCTGTTTGCTTCTATAGGTGAATAAGTCAGAAAAAATCTGTAATAAGAAGCCAGAAGCTGATCAGACAGCAAACACGGTGGCTGTTCCAGGTGTGGATGCGGAACTTTTGATGCACAAATCGGAAGTTGGAAAGGGGTGCAATGCCATGCTGAGAAAGTTGAATTGTTTTTTAAACATCGTTATTGGTTCATTCATAGGGACTTTCATTGGGGCAGGAATTTATAAGTTTTGGCATTTTAAAACCTATCCAAATCTATATGTCATGCAGT
>CALHKP010000059.1 GCA_938034165.1 uncultured Clostridia bacterium
CAAAGTTCAAGGGACAGGTATACGTACTGAAGAAGGAAGAAGGCGGAAGACATACACCATTCTTCAATGGATACAGACCACAGTTCTACTTCAGAACAACAGACGTAACAGGAGATTTACAGTTACCAGAAGGAACAGAAATGTGCATGCCTGGAGATAACATCATCATGGAAATCACACTGATTACAGAAATCGCTATCGAAGAAGGACTAAGATTCGCTATCAGAGAAGGCGGAAGAACAGTAGGTTCAGGCGTAGTAACAGAAATTATCGAATAATTGCAAATAGTAATAAATCGATTCAAAAGACCAATGCGAAAGCATTGGTCTTTTTGCGTAGGTGGCACTTGACGCATGTTTTAAATGGTGAGAGTTATGAATTTATAACAGACCGTTTCGTGTATAAAATTTTTCTAGAATTTTTTTCTAAAAAGTGTTGACACAAGGTAAATTGCGTTGTAATATATGGGTACAGTAATTTAACACAGTAAAGCGATAACGCAAGAAAGCAAAACGAAGATACAAGTAATTCAAAAGAACAAAAACGAAAGGAAACGGTAAAGAACTATGAAAAAGAAATTAATGGCACTGGGACTTATAGCAGTTATGGCAGTTGGAACATTTGCAATGACAGGATGCGGGGAAGACAAGAAAGAAAGCAAAGACAGCGATACTCTTGTAGTTGGTCTAGATGATACATTCGCTCCTATGGGCTTCAGAGACGAAAATGGAGACCTGGTAGGTTTTGATATTGATCTTGCAAATGCAGTAGGTGAAGAACTGGGCATGAAAGTAGAATTCAAGCCTATTGATTGGGATGCTAAGGACATGGAACTTAAGTCAGGCAAAATCGACTGCGTATGGAACGGAATGTCAATCACACCTGAAAGAAAAGAAGCAATGACACTGAGCAACAAATACCTGGATAACAAAATCGTTCTTATGAAGCTTGCAAAGAATGACCTTGATATTACAGACCCTTCACAGCTTGCAAATGTTAAAATCGGAACTCAGGTTGATTCATCAGCTTTGGAAATGTTGAAGAAAAACGAAGCATATGATTCATTCGCTTCGAACATCAGCGAATATGACACATATGATACAGCAATAATGGATCTGAAGGCAGGAAGAATTGATGTTATCGCAGTTGACCAGGTTCTTGGTGAATACAAGAATAACAACATGAACGGAGAACTTGCAGAATGTACATATTCATTGGGAGCTGACTACTATGTAATAGGCTTCAAGAAGGGCAACGACGAACTTAAGGATAAGGTAAATGACGCAATTAAAGCGCTTTTAGATAACGGCAAAGCAGAAGAAATCAGCAAGAAATGGTTCGGAAAAAATATAGTTGTATTTGAAGAAGTAGAGTAATATAATTAGATTTAAGTGCTGTTCACGCCGGGATAACCCGGCGTGATTAATCATGTGCATGAAAGAAAGGAACAGAAATGGATCAGGTAATTGCATCACTGCCGTTTATGCTAAAATCCACTCTAACTACGGCGGAAATATTTATTTTAACAATAGTTTTGTCACTACCCCTTGGATTTCCTATTACACTTGGAATGAATAGCAAATTCAAGCCCCTCAGCTACATATGCAAAGTGTATGTCTGGATATTCAGAGGAACTCCTTTGATGCTGCAGATATTCTTTTTCTATTTCTTTTTCCCGATTTATCTGAAGATAGATATTTCGGCATTCTGGGCTGTGATACTGACATTTGTTCTTAACTATGCTGCTTATTTTGCGGAAATATACAGAGGCGGAATCAACAGTATTGACAGAGGACAGTACGAGGCTGCACACGCTTTGGGTCTTTCTAAGAGACAGACAATGGTTGATATCATACTTCCTCAGACAATGAAGGCTATTCTGCCGCCGGTAGTAAACGAGGCAATTACCCTTGTCAAGGACACTGCATTGGCATCGGTTATTCCTGTTATTGAATTGATGAAAGCGACAAACAGTGCCGTTAACAGATTATCCAGCATGATGCCGTTTGTATTTGCAGCTTTGATTTATCTGGTTCTTACAGCAATTCTTACGGCTATTGCAAGCAAGCTGGAACAGCATTTCAAGAGATATGACGCTAAGGAGGAATAGTGATGGTGAACGAAAATATATTAGAGATGAAAAACATTGTCAAAGATTATGAAGGCTTCAAAGCGGTTGACAATGTGGACTTTTCTGTGAAAAAGGGCGAAATCGTTGCTATTATAGGACCTTCCGGTTCCGGCAAAAGTTCTTTGCTCAGATGTATAAACGGCCTTAGCAAAATAACATCAGGGGAAATGGTTTTAAACGGTGAGACCGGTATGGTGTTTCAGCACTTTAATCTTTTTCCTCATATGACATGTCTTGAGAATGTAATTTACGCTCCTGTTAATGTCAAGAAGATGAAGAAAGATGCGGCAACAAAAAAAGCTATGGAGCTTCTTGCTATGGTAGGCCTTGAATCCAAGGCAAATGTTTACCCTGCACAGATTTCAGGAGGACAGAAGCAGAGAGTAGCCATTGCCAGAGCTCTTGCTATGGAACCTGACATTATGCTCTTTGACGAACCTACATCCGCTCTTGACCCTGAGATTACGGGAGAGGTTCTGAATGTAATGAAAAAGCTTGCGGGATACCACATGACTATGGTGGTTGTAACTCACGAAATGGTATTTGCAAGAGAGGTTGCCGACAGAGTCGTATTTATGGATAACGGAGTTATTGTGGAGCAGGGAACGCCTGCCGAAATCTTTGATAATCCGCAAAACCCAAGATTAAAGTCGTTTTTGAGTTCGATGCTGAATTACTAAATATAGAATTGAAGATGTTGCAGCTTGTGCTTACAGGCTGCTTTTTTTATTGCAAGCCACAAGATATAGTGATATAATAGGACACATTAAAGGATTATTAAAGCAAGTATTGTAGTTTATATTGGGAGAAAAGAAATGGCGATTAGTGAAATCAGTAAAAATGCCATTCAGGTTCTAGAGAAACGTTATCTCGGAAAAGATGAAGAAGGCAACCTGAATGAGACAGTAGAAGGTATGTTTCGCAGAGTGGCAAATACTATTGCTGCAGTGGATGCGAATTATGACAACACGGTAAATACAGGAGAAGTGAGCGACGAATTTTTTGAGCTTATGACAGATCTTAAGTTCCTTCCGAACTCACCTACTTTGATGAACGCAGGCAAAACTCTAGGTCAACTTTCGGCCTGTTTTGTTTTGCCGGTGGAAGACAGCATGGAAGGAATTTTTGATTCTGTAAAGAATGCTGCTTTGATTCACAAATCAGGCGGTGGCACGGGATTTTCGTTTTCGAGACTTCGCCAGAGTGGTTCGGCAGTAAAGTCAACAGGTGGTATTGCCAGCGGACCGGTAAGCTTCATGAAGGTGTTTAATGCTGCAACAGAGGCGGTTAAGCAGGGCGGAACGAGAAGAGGCGCAAACATGGGAGTTCTCAGAGTGGATCACCCGGATATTCTGGAATTCATCAACTGCAAGGCGGATAATAAAGAAATAACTAATTTTAATATAAGCGTGGGCATAACAGAAGCGTTTATGGAAGCGGTGGAAAACGAGAGCGAGTATGACCTGATAGATCCAAGAAGCAAGACGGTTGTGGGTCATCTGAGTGCGGTAAAGGTTTTTGATCTGATTGTTGACCATGCTTGGAGAAACGGCGAACCGGGAATCATCTTCCTGGACAGACTGAACAGAGATAATGTAATTCCTACAGAAGGCGAGATTGAAAGCACTAATCCTTGTGGCGAGCAGCCGCTTTTACCATACGAAAGCTGTAACCTAGGATCAATAAACCTGGTCAAGATGCTGAGGAAAACTTTGACAGGATATGAATTTGATTTTGGTCTTCTGGAAGAGACGGTGAGAAAGGCTGTACACTTCCTGGATAATGTAATCGATGCGAATAATTATCCGTTGGAGAAGATTTCTGAAACCACAAGAGCTTCAAGAAAAATCGGACTTGGAGTTATGGGTTGGGCAGATTCCCTCCTCCTTATGGGGATTCCGTACAATTCACAGGAAGCAGTGGCGCTTGCAGAAAAGGTTATGGGATTTATCAATAATGCAGGCCATGCAGCAAGTTCAACCCTGGCAGCGAAGAGAGGTACATTCCCGCTGTTTGAGGTAAGTACACTTGCAGAAGGCGAGATTATGAGAAATGCAACGGTGACAACTATAGCACCTACGGGAACCCTTTCTATAATAGGGGGTTGTTCTTCAGGTGTTGAACCTGTGTTTGCATATGCATATATCAGATATATCATGGACGGAACCGAAATGATAGAAGTAAATCCTATCCTAACAATGAAACTCAAGGAACTGGGGCTTTACAACGAGGGAATTCTTGCGAGAATCGCAAAGGAAGGAACCGTTGCTCACATCGAAGAAATTCCGCAGGAAGTAAGAGATGTATTTGTATGCTCACATGATATCAAACCTGTGGACCACATCAAGATGCAGGCGGCGTTCCAGAGACACACCGATAACGCCGTTTCAAAGACAGTAAACTTCCCGAAGGAGGCAACAAGAGCCGAAGTTAGAGATGTTTATATGCTGGCATACAAAGAAGGCTGTAAAGGCGTGACAATCTATCGTGACGGAAGCCGTGAAGAACAGGTTCTGAACATTGGAAAAGTGAACAAAGAAGAAACACCGGAAACTATGCCGATTCAGCAGAAGAAGGGCTATGGTCACATTGAGCCAAGACCACGTCCTGAAATAACCAAGGGATTCACAGAAAGAGTAAAAATCGGATGCGGAAACCTTTATATCACAACAAACTATGATGAAAATGGCATTTGCGAAGTATTCACAAGCACAGGAAAAGCTGGTGGCTGTCCTAGCCAGAGTGAAGCGACTGCGAGACTTGTTTCTGTAGCACTTAGAAGCGGAATCTCAATCAATGAGGTTTACGATCAGCTAAAGGGAATCAGATGTCCGTCAACAATAAGACAGCAGGGGATGACTTGCACATCATGTCCTGATGCAATTGCAAAAGTTATAATGAAAGTATCAAAACAAATAGAATCAGAAGAAAATGCAGGAAAACTTCCTCAGCCTGAATCAGAAAAGCTGAAGAAAAAACCTGAACCCGCAAAAGAAGTTCCGGCAACGGCAGGAGAAATCCACTCGTGCCCTGAATGCGGAAGCGTAGTTGAACACGAAGGCGGCTGCGTAATCTGCAGAAACTGCGGCTTTTCAAAATGCGGTTAAAACGAAAGAACCAATTATTAAAACCTTACAAAATCAGTAAAAGTCCGGGAACCCCGAAGAAGGGTAACCGGACTTTTGCTGTTAAAGATTCTTTATCAGGAATTTTGCCATGGCGATTTCGTCTTTTAAAAGTTTTTGCATAGATTTGAGTTTTAGAATTTTGAGGGATTCTTCATCGTTCTCCGCTATCAGGTGAGCAAGAGCTACCACTAGAGTTTTTCGGTTGGCGGTTTTTAGTACATCCTTAATTTTATCGGGCGCAAGAATTTCTCTGTGATCGAAATTCAGTCTGTCATAGGTTTCAGTGTAAACATCTTTTACTGCTCTTGCAAGCTTTTCGAGAAACAGTTCTCTTCTGTAGAGGATAAGAGGGTCCAGCTCAAACAGCTTTGCACACAAATCCGCCTGCTGCAGAGCCTTCTTGTCAAAGGCCTGTTTAACAAAAGTGAAATAGTCACCGTCATAAACATCAAGAGCCTTCATGGCATCCAGATACCCGATTCTCATAATTCTTTTGGTATTGCTTGTATCAAAGACCAGAAAACTTCCAAGGTCCCATTTTGGTTCTATCAGCAGAAGGTTTTCGATTCCTTCGAGATCCTTTGGATTATAGCGGCCTACGGCCTTCAGGTTGACTGCAATTATATCTGTCGCGCCGTGGTCTAGTGCCATTCTTACAGGAAGGTTGTTTTCGTATCCACCATCGATGAAGCTTTTGCCGTCTATTTCGTATGGCTGAACAGCCGGGAATGCAGAGGCACTTGCCGTTACATAATCCGCAAGGCGCCCTTTGGGAATATCCGAAATCCAAAGATAGTGAGGTTTCATTGCAGGAAATTCCACAGTCAAAAGTCCAAAATCTATGGCACTTTCTCTTGCCTTTTTTTCATTTATAAATTGAGTTATTATTGATTGAAGCCCTTCAGTTCCGGCTCCGCCCTGACGAAAGAATTCTTTGGCAAAATCCTGTAGCTGTGCATCAGGCTCAACATCAAAGACCATATCGGTTTCCAGCTGTCTCCAAAGATTAGCCGCCGTTATCTGATCATCCTGAACAACCATGACACCGTTTAAAGCACCCACCGATACTCCGGCAACCATGGCAAGTTCAATTCCCAGTTCGTCGATAGCTTGCCATACTCCACACTCATATGCGCCACGGGAGCCGCCGCCGCTGAATACAAGGGCTGTACGCTTTGTTTCGGAGGGTATACTTTTATTAAGTAAAGAATTAGTTTTGCCTTTCATATTAACAACTCCTTCAAATTGTGATATACTGTACTAATTACACGTACCTTTATGATAGCACGAAAAAGTGCATAGTGAAAGGGTGATGAGAATGGATGAAAGATTAAAAAGGGTAATTGAAAAAAGCAGCAACATCGTATTTTTCGGAGGCGCAGGGGTTTCGACAGAATCGAACATTCCAGATTTTCGTTCAGAGAGTGGACTTTATCATGCTAAGCAGGCATATGGATATTCTCCAGAGGAAATGCTGTCACACGACTTTTATATGAACAACAACGAAATGTTCTATAAATACTACAAAGAGAATTTAATATATGAGAATGAACAACCAAACAAAGCTCATCTGGCACTGGCAAAGCTAGAGGCTGAGGGAAAACTTAAGGCTGTTATTACACAGAACATAGACGGACTGCACCAGAAAGCCGGAAGCAATACTGTATATGAACTTCATGGAAGTGTTTTGAGAAATTACTGCGAGAAGTGCGGAACCCCATATGATTTGTCATATATTATGGATGAGGGAAATTGCAAAAATGGAGTACCTTATTGCAGCTGCGGGGGAAGAATCAAACCTGACGTTGTTCTCTACGGGGAAATGCTGGACGAAAACTGCATTTCAGGTGCTGTAGCGGCAATCCAGAGGGCAGACACTTTGATAATAGGAGGAACTTCTCTGGCTGTATATCCGGCAGCCGGACTGATTAACTATTTCGGAGGAGACACGCTTGTACTTATAAACAAGACGAAAACGCCATATGATGACAGAGCAGACCTTGTTATTTATGATGCAATCGGAAAGGTGATGGAATATTAATGAATATACTCGTTGTTAATGACGACGGAATACAGTCAGTTGGACTAAGAGCACTTGTAAAGGCTTTGTCTGATGTTGCGGATGTTTATGTATGTGCACCTAACGGACAGAGAAGTGCAAAGAGCCAAGCCATAAGTGTGCGTGCCGATGTTACAGTGGAGGTGGCAGAGGTTCCCTTTGCAAAGAAGGCATATGCCGTAGATGGAACGCCGGCTGACTGCACCAAGCTGGGACTTCAGTTCGGAAGAGAGTCGGGAAAGCTTATTGATATGGTTTTTTCGGGAATCAATCACGGAAGTAACCTGGGGCTTGATACGGTATATTCAGGAACTGTGGGAGCTGCCATGGAAGCTGCAATGGATGGCGTTCATGCTGTAGCCGTATCTGTTGACAGCCATGAGCCGGTGCACTTTGATGCAGCCTGCAGACTTGCAGTTCAGTCCATAGACTTTGCTTATGGAAAATACTCGACAGATTCGGTAATAAATATTAATACACCGGATTTGCCGACAGACGAAATAAAAGGAATAAGATTTACAACTCTTGGTCCGAGATATTATGATGACTGTTTTAGGAGCAGGGATGGAAAAGTATTCAGACTAGAAGGCGATCCGCCGGAAAGTTTTGCACTGTCTAATGACATCGATGTGCAGGCCAGCATGAACGGATATGCTACCATAACGCCTTTGCAGTTTAATTACACGGACTACAGAAATCTTGAAAAAATTAAGGAGTGGGATTTACAAATATGAATATTTTCAAAAATAGCTTTGAAAACCCCACAGAAGAAGAGCGAAAGCTCATAGAATCGTATTTTAAAGGATACGATTACAGGGGAGCGGGATATACTTATATAGCAAACTACATCTGGCGAAATACTCATTGTCTTTGCTGGGAAATCATAGATGATTATCTGTTTATGGCAGGTGCCGATTGCATGATTGCAGATCCTAACGCAGCTGTGCCCATGCCTTTGAGCAAAGATGGAGATTACGATCCGCAAAAGCTGAGGAATGCAGTTCTCAAAGCAAAGGAGCGTTTCACAGAAAGAAAGAAGAAGTTTAGAATGATACTCATACCGGGGCATATGGTGCACTTCCTCGAAGAGGCATTTCCGGGAGAAATGGAATTTGAGCATGATCGAGATGATGACGAGTATGTATATCTGAAGGAAAAACTTATAAATTTGAGTGGCAGAGCTTTGCACAAGAAGAAAAACCATTTGAATTATTTTCTGAAGACCTTTGATTATGAGGCAAGAAAACTTAAGCTTTCTGACAGGGAGGAAGTTCTCGGACTTGTAGAGGAAATGAGATTTGCAAAAGGTCTCGACGAGGATGAGTCGGAGAGCCTACTTATGGAATCGGAAGCTATAAGCGAAATGATGAATCTCATAGAAGAAAGTGATGTTTACTCAGTGGGAATTTATATAGACGGAAAGCTTCAGGCCTTTTCCATAGGAGAGCTCATTAGAGAAGATACAGCGGTGGCTCATTTTGAAAAGGCCAATGACTCATACAGAGGATTGTATCAGCTTGTTGCAAGAGAATTTTGTCTGAAACTGCCGGAAGAAGTGGTGTATGTAAACAGAGAAGAAGACATGGGACTTCCTAACCTGCGACAGGCCAAGGAAGCACTGAGACCTGACCATATGGAGGAAAAATATTCAGGTTGCTTTTTGTAAAGGAATGTAGTAGAATGAAGCTACAGAGAATGTGAAAAAATTGACAAAAGCGATTTTTGAACAGTTTAACGAGTTATTAATTAAATATTATTATATAGCCTGAAGGCATATTTTAAGGAGGTACATATAAAATGAAAGAAGTTGTAATCGTAGGCGCAGCTAGAACACCTATCGGAAGCTTTGGAGGAACTCTAAAGAACGTTCCTGCAAGAACTCTTGGTGCAATCGCAATCAAAGAAGCTATCAACAGAGCAGGTATCAAACCTGAAATGGTAGACGAAGTAATCATGGGTTGCGTACTTCAGGGTGGTCTTGGACAGAACGTATCAAGACAGATGTCACTGGATGCAGGCCTACCAATCGAAGTTCCTACAATGACAATCAACAAGGTTTGCGGTTCAGGTCTTAGAGCTGTAGAACTTGCTGCACAGATCATCAAAGCAGGCGATGCTGACATCGTAGTTGCAGGTGGTGCAGAAAACATGTCAGCTGCAGGATATGCAATGCCAGCAGCTAGATGGGGAGCTAGAATGAACAACACTAACATGGTAGACATGATGGTAAACGATGGTCTTTGGGACGCATTTAACGGTTACCACATGGGTATCACAGCTGAAAACATTGCTGAACAGTGGGGAATCAGCAGAGAAGAATTAGATGCATTCTCACTTGCTTCACAGCAGAAGGCTGAAGCAGCAGTTAAGGCTGGTAAGTTTGTTGACGAAATCGTACCTGTAGAAATTCCACAGAAAAAAGGCGATCCAATCGTATTTGACACAGACGAATATCCTAAATTCGGTTCAACAATGGAAAAAATGGCTAAGCTGAGACCTGCATTCAAGAAGGACGGCGTAGTTACAGCTGCAAACGCATCAGGTATCAACGATGCAGGTGCTGCTCTTGTAGTAATGTCAAAGGAAAAGGCTGAAGAACTTGGACTAACACCACTTTGCACAATTAGATCATACGCTTCAGCTGGTGTTGACCCATCAATCATGGGATACGGACCAGTTCCATCATCAAAGAAAGCTCTTGAAAAGGCTGGACTTAAGATCGAAGATATGGACCTTATCGAAGCTAACGAAGCTTTCGCTGCACAGTCACTTGCAGTAGGTAAGGATCTTGGATTCGACCCAGAAAAACTGAACGTTAACGGTGGAGCTATCGCTCTTGGACACCCAATCGGAGCATCCGGAGCTAGAATCCTTATTTCACTTATTTACGAAATGCAGAAGAGAGAAGATGCTAAGTTAGGTCTTGCAACTCTTTGCATCGGTGGCGGAATGGGAACTGCTTTAGTAGTAGAAAAATAAGCCGAAGTTAACAAAATAACAAGCTAATCCAAAGAGAGGTATGCTGATCCCAAGGGGACAGTAAAGCCTCTCTTTTTTTAATCTTTTGAAATAAAGTAGTGAACAATTTCCATTTTTGTCTTATAATAGATTTTGTGAAAGAAAATTTGCTAAAGCTACCGGAAACGGAAAAAGGCAATTATTTACAGAAATCTGTATTATAGAATAAGAGGAGGATGAAGGAAATGATTTTTTTCAGAAGTGACTACAGCCAGGGAGCGCATCCAAAAGTTCTCGATGCTCTGGTTAGAACGAACATGGAGCATTCCGACGGATATGCACTGGATGAACACTGCGAAAATGCAAGATGTATGATCAAGAAGCTTATCGGAAGAGAGGACTGCGATGTGCATCTTATGGTAGGAGGAACACCTGCAAATATTACTCTCATTTCAGCGGCACTCAGACCATACCAGGCAGCAGTCGCACCAATAGGCGGACACATTTACAGCCACGAAACAGGAGCTGTAGAAGCAACAGGTCACAGAATTATCGCAATGCAAGATGAGGATGGCAAGCTGACACCTGAACTTATTGACAGAGCATGGGATCAATTCGAAGATGAACATACAGTAATCCCTAAGCTGGCATATATTTCAAACGCAACAGAAAACGGTTCAATCTACACTAAGGCTGAACTGGTTGCGCTGAGCGAAGCTTGCAAGAAGAGAGATATGTACCTTTACATGGACGGGGCAAGAATCGGCACAGCACTGACTTGCGACGAAAATGATCTGACACTTGCAGATATCGCAGAATATACAGATGCTTTCTATATTGGAGGAACCAAAAACGGTGCTCTGATGGGAGAGGCTCTTGTAATCATGAACGAAGAAATCAACAAGGATTTCAGATGGATGATTAAGCAGAACAGAGGACTTCTTGCTAAGGGCAGACTTCTTGGTGTTCAGTTTGAAGCTTTGCTGGAAGGCGGAGAAGACAGCGTATTCTTTGAAATGGCAAGACACTCAAACGCAATGGCTAAGAAGCTTAAGGCTGGCCTCGAAGAGCTTGGACTGAAATTCTTTGGTACTTCAGTTACAAACCAGATTTTCCCTATCGTGCCTGTAGAGGTTGCAAGAGAACTTGCGAAGGATTATCTGTTCTATGAATGGACTCCTGAAAAGGACGGAGAAGTTGTAATCAGACTGGTTACTGCATGGGGAACAACAGAAGAAGAAGTTGAAGCAGTTCTTGCATCAATCAAAGAGCTTCTGAACAAATAATAAACGGAATTTAAAGACGGCATGAAAAGTGCCGTCTTTTTGTGCATCTGAAGGCTTGTATAAAATTGTTATTACAGTTGCGTAAGAGTAAAAGCAGGCAATCCCGAGAAAATGAAGCAAAAGTATAAAAAAATATACAATTAATATGGAAATTTGAGGTTACGTATAGTAAACTAAAAATAGTGTACATTTATGCAAAGGAGTATAATAAGTGATTTATTTTGTAGAAGATGATGAAAGTATAAGAGAACTTGTACTTTATACACTAAACGAATCGGGATTTGAAGCAAGAGGTTTTGACGTGCCTTCGAAATTTTGGAAAGCACTTAAAGAAGAGGCGCCGGAGCTTATTTTGCTTGACATAATGCTTCCCGAAGAAGACGGAATTCAGATTTTGAAAAAGATAAGAGTTATGCCGGGGATTTCAAAAGTACCTGTTATGATGCTCTCTGCAAAGGGGAGTGAATTTGACAAGGTGGTAGGACTCAATAACGGAGCGGATGATTATCTGCCTAAGCCTTTTGGCATGATGGAGCTTGTGGCGCGAGTAAAAGCTTTGCTCAGAAGAAGTGAAAACTCAGAAAGCAGCGCGGAGTACCGCATAGGTGAACTTGTAATTTCGCCGGAGAGACATCAGGTAAAGGTTTCCGGTGAGGAAATTCCCCTTACGCTTAAGGAATTTGAACTTTTGCTGCTTCTTGTAGAAAACAAAGGAATAGTCTTTACCAGAGATCAGTTGCTGACAAAAATCTGGGGATACGCCTTTGATGGTGAAAGCAGAACGATAGATGTGCATATAAGATCTCTCAGACAGAAACTCGGAGAGTGTGGAAAGCTGATAGAAACTGTTCGAGGAATAGGATACAGGATCGGTTAAAATGAAAAAGAGAATATTTCGGGGAATACTTTTGGTTGCGGTTATAGTCTGGGCCTTTTGCGTAGGAATTATGATAAAGGCGGTTTATACTGAGTACAACGGAGAAACTGTCAAACGTCTTGAGGCGGATACAGGAATGATTGCTAAGGGCGTGGAACTTTCCGGGACTGAGTATCTGCAGGGTATTACTTTGGATGAAAACACCAGAGTGACGCTTATTGAGCCAAACGGAAAGGTTATTTACGATTCGAAGGCCGATCCTGCGATGATGGAAAATCACGCAAAGAGACCGGAGATAAAAAAAGCTCTTAAGAGTGGAACCGGAACAGAAGAAAGGTATTCTCATACACTTTCGGAAAAAAACATATATTATGCAAAGTGCCTCGATGACGGAAGCGTTCTCAGACTGTCTTTGACGAAGGAATCATTTTTTGTGGTAGTTGCCGAAATAATGAAGCTTGCAGCCTTTGTTCTTATTGTAGCGGTTATTGCAGGAACTTTGCTGGCGGATACAATTTCGCGAAAAATAGTAAAGCCTCTCTATGAGCTTGATATGGACAATCCTAAACAGGCCGAGGTTTACGACGAAATTAAACCTCTCGTCGAAAAAATTGATTTTCAGAACAAGATGCTGAAGAGCAAAATCAACAGACTTCAGATTGATGTAAATGAGAAAACACAGGAAGCGGAGTTTCGAAAGGAATTTACTGCAAATGTGTCTCATGAACTTAAGACTCCTCTTACATCTATATCGGGATTTGCCGAATTAATAAAAAACGGAATGGTAAAAGAAGAGAATCTCGAAAGATTTGCAGGACGTATATATGATGAGGCTCAGAGACTTATGGTGCTGGTGGAAGATATAATCAAGCTTTCGCAGTTGGACGAAAAACAGGTTGCAGCGACACAGGAACATTTAGACCTTTACACTGTCTGTGAGGAGCAAATAAACATACTGAAGGTCGCAGCCGAAAAGAACAATGTCGACGTTAGAATTAGGGGAAAGCATCTGTATGTAACAGCTGTTAAGCAGATTCTGGACGAAATGATATATAATATATGTGACAATGCAATAAAGTATAATAAACCGGGAGGATTTGTGGAGATAAGCGTGTTTTCCACAGAAGACAACAATACAGCATTGTCGGTGACTGACAGTGGAATAGGAATTCCCGAGGAAGACCTTGAACACGTATTTGAACGGTTTTTCAGAGTAGATAAAAGCCACTCGAAAAAAATCGGAGGAACAGGCCTTGGTCTGTCAATAGTAAAACACGCAGCCTCTTTTCTCGGTGCGTCGGTGCAGATTGACAGCGCTCTGGGAGAAGGCACAAAGATAACTGTCATATTTAACAAACAATAGAAAATTTTAAAGAAAATAAAATTGCAAAGAAAGGAAATCATAATGGATATTTTTTCATTTATTTCGCTGTTTGGCGGACTTGCGCTCTTCCTCTACGGGATGAGCCTAATGTCGCAGGGGCTTGAAAAGCTTGCAGGAGGAAAGCTCGAAGGGATACTCAGAAAGATGACTTCGAATCCTGTAAAGAGTTTGTTTCTCGGAATCGGAATCACAGCAGTAATTCAGAGTTCATCTGCGGTAACTGTAATGCTTGTAGGTCTCGTTAACTCAGGCATTATGCAGCTGGGCAGCACTGTGGGAGTAATCATGGGCTCAAACATCGGTACTACTGTAACAGCCTGGATGCTCAGCCTTATCGGACTTGAGAGCTCAAATATATTCGTAAAACTTTTCAAGCCGGAATCATTTTCACCTATCTTAGCTTTTATTGGAATAATTTTGATTATGACCTCAAAGAGCGGAAAGAAAAAGGACGTGGGTTCAATCTTGGTAGGTTTTGCTATTCTGATGTACGGCATGAGTTTCATGAGCGATGCTGTTACACCACTTGCGGATTCACCTAAGTTTACGTCCATAATCGTTGCATTTAGCAATCCGTTCCTGGGAATTCTCACCGGTGTTCTTCTGACTGCGGTAATCCAGAGTTCATCTGCATCTGTAGGTATCCTTCAGGCTCTGTCTCTGACAGGCGGAATCACTTACGGCATGGCAATTCCTATTATCATGGGCCAGAATATTGGTACTTGCGTAACCGCTTTGATCTCAAGTATAGGTGTAAGCAAAAATGCGAAGAGAGTATCCGTTATTCACATAGCGTTTAATATTATCGGTACTGCGATATTTATGGTGATTTACTGCATCGCACTGTACGGATTTAGGGTTGCTATCGTAGACAAAGCAATTACGCCGGTTGATATTGCGATTACTCACAGTATTTTCAATATTGGAACAAGCCTTATTCTGTTGCCGTTCTCAAAGAGTCTCGTTAAGATTGCAACAAAAGCAATCAAAGTCGAAGAGCAGCCACAGAAGGTATTTATCGATGAAAGACTTCTCAAGACTCCTGCAATCGCTCTCGAAGAATGCAGAGAATTTGCTGTTAAGATGGGACGTCTGACAAAGGAATCACTGCTTCTGGGAATGAACCTGATTTTTGATTACAATGAAAAGAATGCAGAAAAGATATTGGAAATAGAAACAGAAGTGGATATTTACGAAGACAGACTCGGCGGTTATCTGATTAAGCTGTCTGCCTGTGACCTTACAGACGGTGACAGAGCACAGGTTGCAAAACTGCTTCATTCTATAGGAGACCTTGAAAGAATGAGTGACCATGCGGCTAACCTTGTTGATGTGGCAAAGGAAATAGACGAAAAGAAACTTTCCTTCTCAGATCAGGGACAGCGTGAGCTTCTGACGGCAACAAATGCAATCAAAGAAATCGTGGAAATTTCGATTACAGCGTTTAATACCGATGATATTGACAGTGCATACAGGGTAGAACCTCTGGAGGAAGTTATTGACAGCATAGTGGAAACTATCAAACTTCACCATGTTTCAAGACTTCAGACAGGTGACTGCACTATCCAGCAGGGCTTTGTTATGAGTGACCTTCTCAACAACTACGAGAGAATTTCTGACCACTGCTCGAATATAGCCCTTGGAATCATCGAACTTTCGAACAAATCCTTCGAAGCGCATGACTATGTAAACAAGCTGATGACAATGGACGACCCTGCTTTTAGAACATACCTTCAGGAATACAGTGAAAAGTACAATATCGCATAAGACTATGTTCTTTTGACAAAAGATTTTTGACGCAAGGTGTTTTGATTGAAAAAAGTCCCAAAATTGTATATAATATAAGGGTTAAATGGATATAACACATAATCGGAATGAAAGGAGACAAAAATATGGCAATTGAAGTTGGAATTGACCTGGGAACTGCCAATGTTTTGGTTTATATAAAAAATAAGGGTATCGTGCTGGAAGAACCTGCAGTAGTTGCAGTTAATAACGATACAGACGAAATACTTGCAGTAGGAGAAGAAGCGCGTCAGATGTTGGGAAGAACACCTTCTAACATCGTTGCGGTTAAACCGCTGAAAGACGGCGTTATCTCTGATTATGATATCACAGAAAAGATGCTGAAATATTTCATCAAGAAGGCATGCGGAACAGGCAGATTTTTTAAACCTAAAATCATGGTTTGCGTTCCAAGTGGTGTAACAGAAGTAGAAAAAAGAGCGGTAAGAGAAGCTGCAACACAGGCAGGCGGAAAGTCTGTATTCTTGATTGAGGAACCTGTTGCTGCTGCAATCGGTGCAGGACTTGATATTTCAAAACCTGACGGAATAATGGTTATCGATATCGGCGGAGGCACTACTGACATTGCAGTAATCGCTCTTGGGGGAATCGTTGCAAGCACATCCGTAAAGGTTGCAGGTGACAAGTTTGACGAAGCAATCGTAAGATATATGAGGAAGACCCATAAACTTTATATCGGTGAAAGAACAAGTGAAGATCTTAAAAAGCAGATTGGAACAGCAGCGCCTAGAGAAGAAGCTGTAGCCGCTGAATGCAAAGGTCGTGACCTGGTTACAGGACTTCCTAAGGTTGTTGAGATTTCGTCAGACGAAATCATGACAGCTCTCGAAGAACCACTTTATACTATTTGCGAAGCTGTTCATGGCGTTCTCGAAAAGACACCTCCTGAACTTGCTGCAGATATTACAAACTCGGGTATTGTAATTACAGGCGGTGGTGCATATCTGTACGGCATTGACAAGAGAATTCAGGCGAGAACAGGAATCGATGTAAGAATTGCTGATGAACCTGAAGCTTGTGTTGCAATCGGAACAGGCAAAGCCCTTAATGTTATTGAGACAATCGAAAGCAACAAGCTCAACAGCAGAGAACCTTACCTATAGAAAGAAAAACTCCAGGGCGAAGCATTGCTTTGCTGTGGAGTTTTGTTTATACGGAGAGAATTTATATGAGATTAGAATTAATTGCTACGGCAACTTTCGGACTTGAGGCTGTGGTAAAAAGAGAAATCCAGGAACTGGGTTATAAAATAATAAAGACAGAAGACGCAAAGGTAACCTTTGAAGGTGATGAGAGAGCTATAGTCAGAAGCAATCTATGGCTCAGATGCGCGGACAGAGTTTTGCTCAAACTGGAGGAATTCAAAGCAGAAACTTTCGAGGAGCTTTTTCAGCAGATAAAGGGAATCAACTGGGAAGAGCTGATTCCACCTGACGGAAAAATTATCGTAAACGGAACATCCGTTAAGTCAAAGCTTCACAGCGTACCTGCGTGTCAGAGTATAACCAAGAAGGCCATAGTAGAAAAGTTAAAAGAATGCTACATGATGGACGAACTTCCGGAAGACGGACCTGAATACAGTATCAAAGTGACTTTGCTCAAGGACAGGGTCACTGTAACTGCCGATACCAGTGGCGCAGGGCTTCATAAGAGGGGATACAGAGTAAGCAATGTGGCTGCACCAATCAAAGAAACGTTGGCAGCTGCCATGATTCAGCTTTCTTTCTGGAAACCGGGAAGACTTCTGGTGGATCCGTGCTGCGGATCAGGAACTATTCCGATCGAAGCCGCTATGATAGGCAGAAACATCGCGCCGGGCCTTAACAGGAGCTTCGCATGCGAAAGTTGGGATCTGATTCCAAAAGAAATATGGAAAGAGGAAAAGAAAAAAGCTTTTGAAGCTATGGATTTTGATTCGGAGCTTAAGATATATGCTTTTGATGTGGATGGCAGGGCTGTAGAAGCTGCAAGAGAAAATGCAGAAGAAGCCGGTGTAGATGACTGTATCGTGTTTAAGGCCATGAATATGACCAAGCTTAGAGCTTCGGAACCGAACGGAATAATTATAACAAATCCGCCTTATGGCGAGAGAATCGGAGAAAGGCAGCAGATTGCGAATATTTACAACAAGTACAGGGAGTTCTTTGATGAGAACCCTGACTGGTCGCTTTTTATGATTACAACGGATAAGGAAGTGGAAGAAAAGGTATTTGGCAGAGAAGCCGACAGAAGACGAAAACTTTACAACGGCAGACTGGAAGTTTGTTATTATCAGTTCTACGGACAGAAGCCAAAAAAGGCGGAATAAAAAAGTATGTGTTTTTGAGGGATTTATCAGATGATTTATGATGAATCTCTCTTTTATTTATCTGAAAATTGAAGAGAAAACGTATGATTATAAATAAAAAGCCTATATTGTTCGCAAAAAGTGTAGTTTTTTTGAAAAAGCGCCTTTCTTTGTAGATTTTCTTTCAAAATAAATGAAATAGGGTGGTTACAGAATGGACTATTTGTGTATAATGAAGGCAAGAGAGAGTTATAGGATATTTGGTAATAGATAAAGCATATGGATTATATAAGGAGGAGAACCGATGAGCAATGCATGGGAAGGGTTCAAAGAAGGACTTTGGACAGAAAAAATTAACGTAGATGATTTCATAAATTTAAACTACACACCTTATGACGGTGATGAAAGTTTTTTACAGGGACCTACTGCACGTACAACAAGATGTAACAACAGAGTTAAAGAGCTTTTGGAAGAAGAGAGAAAAGCAGGCGGAACTCTAAAAGTTGACCCTAGCAGAATCATGAGAATCAACGCTTATGAACCGGGATACATCATCGAAGGTGAAGATATTATCGTAGGTCTTCAGACTGACGAACCGCTGAAGAGAGGTATTTGTCCTTTCGGCGGAATCAAAATGGTAAGAGAAGAGCTTATCGAATATGGCGAAAAACTTCCTGAAGAAATAGACTTTATGTTCAAATATGTTACTACTCATAACGACGGAGTATTTAAGGCATATTCACCTGAAATGAGAAGCGCAAGACACCTCGGATATATCACAGGACTTCCTGATGCTTACGGCAGAGGAAGAATCATCGGTGACTACAGAAGATGCGCTCTTTACGGAATCGACAGACTTATCGAAGAAAAGCAGAAAGATCACGACGAAGTTTCTTCAAGACTCGATATGACAAACGAAAACATCAAACTTTCAGAAGAAATCTCAAACCAGATTGCTGCACTGAAAGAAATCAAAGATATGGCTGCAAGATACGGCTTTGATATTTCAAAACCTGCAACAGATGTTAAGGAAGCTATCCAGTGGACTTACTTCGCTTACCTGGCAGGCATCAAAGAAGAAAACGGTGCTGCTATGTCAATCGGAAGAACCTCAACTTTTATCGACATATATGCTGAACGTGATCTTGCAAACGGTAAATATACAGAAAGTGAAATCCAGGAATTTGTTGATGACTTTATCTTGAAACTCAGAGTTGCAAGACATCTCAGAACAAACGAATACAACGAACTGTTTGGCGGAGACCCAATGTGGATTACAGAAGGACTTGCAGGCGTAGGCTCAGATGGAAGACACAGAGTAACAAAGAACACTTACAGAGTTCTGAATACACTCTACAATCTGGGAGCTGCACCTGAACCAAACCTGACAGTTCTCTGGTCAGAAAAACTTCCTGAAGCGTTCAAACACTTCTGCGCACAGGTTTCAATTGACACTGACTCAATTCAGTACGAAAACGACGACAAGATGCGTCCGCATTGCGGAGACGACTATTCAATCGCATGCTGTGTATCAGCAATCAAAATGGGTCAGCAGATTCAGTTCTTCGGAGCAAGATGTAACCTTGCAAAATGTCTGCTTCTTGCTATCAACGGCGGTGTAGACGAAAGAACAGGCGAAAAAATAGGACCTCAGATGGAACCTATGGGAGATGGTCCTCTTGATTATGATGAAGTATGGAGAAGATACAACATCTACCTCGAATGGCTGATGGGCGTATACTCAAGAATCATGAATATTATTCACTTCATGCATGACAGATACGACTACGAAAGATCACAGATGGCGTTCCTCGACTCAGAAGTAAGCAGACTTATGGCCTTTGGAGTTGCAGGATTCTCAGTAGCTGCAGACTCACTCTCAGCTATCAAGTATGCAAAAGTAACACCAATCAAAAACGAAGACGGTGTAATTGTTGATTACAATATAGAAGGCGACTTCCCTAAATACGGAAACGACGATGACAGAGTTGATGATATTGCGGTTGCAATCTCAGAAAAGGCAATCAAAGAACTGAGAAGCCACAAAAACTACAGAGATGCGGTTACTACATTATCAGTTCTGACTATCACATCAAACGTAATGTATGGAAAGAAAACAGGAAACACTCCTGACGGAAGACGCGCAGGAACACCATTTGCACCTGGTGCTAACCCAATGCACTGCAGAGACGAATCCGGTGCAGTTGCATCGCTGAACTCAGTGGCAAAGATTGACTGGAACACTTGCCAGGACGGAATTTCAAACACATTCAGCATCACACCTGGTTCACTGGGAAAAGATCCTGAAACAAGAAGAAACAACCTGGTTGGTCTTCTGAATGGATACTTCGGACAGGGTGCACACCACCTGAACGTAAACGTGTTGAACAGAGAGGTGCTTATGGATGCATACGAACATCCTGAAAAGTATCCTAGCCTGACAATCAGAGTATCAGGATACGCTGTAAGATTCAACGCACTTTCAAAGGCTCACCAGAAGGAAGTAATCGAGAGAACTTTCCACGAAAGCCTCTAATAAAGAAGCTGCAGCAGCGCTGCTTCGCAGAAAAATTGATAATCATATTAAGAAAGAAAAAACACGAAAGAAGCTCTCGCATGAGAGCTTCTTTGTTTAGGGTGTGCTTTGCCGCTACAGGCGGCGAGTCCCTGCAGGCTTTAACTGCCTGAATTCAGATAGGAGGAAGCGATGAAAGGAAAGATACATTCAATTGAAACTTTTGGTGCTGTGGACGGTCCTGGAATAAGAACAGTATTTTTTATGCAGGGCTGCCCGGCGAGATGCCTCTATTGCCATAACCCTGACACGTGGAAAACTGAACATGGAACAGAAATAATGGTAGATGAAATCGTAAAAAAAGCCTTGAGAGGAAAGGGTTACTATGGAAAGGACGGCGGTGTGACATTTTCCGGCGGAGAGCCTTTGATGCAGGGGGCTTTTATTGCAGAAGCTATAGACAGACTTCACGAAGAAGAAATAAAATCTGCCATCGACACAAGTGGAACGTATATGGATGAATATTCCGAGACGGCGATTGCAAAGGCGGATTTGATTTTGCTGGATATAAAGCACGCAGACGAAGGAAAGTTTACGGAAATCACAGGCAGAAAACAGGAAACTCTCTGGCGAATAATTGACTGCATAAACAAACACGAAAAAACGGTATGGGTCAGACAGGTGGTTCTCCCAGGCATGATGGATTCTGTGGAATATATGGATAGCGTTGCAGAGGTAATCGGCAAAATCAAGCATGTAGAGAAAATAGAACTTCTCGGATATCATGTTATGGGCAAAAGAAAATACGATAAACTCGGAATGAAATACAGACTGAAAGATATGGAGCCGATGAACAAAGCCGAGCTGGAAAAGCTACAACTGTATATAAATGAGAAATGCGGACTCAAGTGATTTCAACGTTTATCCGGATTTAAGCGGAAAAGTGAAATTTAATAAAAAAAGCCTTGACTTTGGGTTAGCCAGATGCTATTATAATATAGCTGTCACGGAGACGGGGGCAACACAACAGAAAAGTTGATAAAAAATTAAGATTTCCTGTTGACAAGTTTCCGTAAACGTGGTATACTAAACAAGTTCGCTAAGAGCGGACGGAACTTAGAAAACTTCATAGTACAGAAAAAGTCAAAGAAAAAATGACCATGAAAAAATGGTAAGAACCAAAAGGTTCACGACAATTTCTAGACAAGAACAATAATTCGAAAGAATATAGCTAAGCGTTCTTGAGACAGATAAGATATTAAAGTCGAAAGGCTTGATATACAACTTTAATTAAGAGTTTGATCCTGGCTCAGGATGAACGCTGGCGGCGTGCCTAACAC
>CALHKP010000060.1 GCA_938034165.1 uncultured Clostridia bacterium
ATCTAGAGGAGCAACGTGTAGCAGCAATACAGGGAGCTGCAGGAACTGGCAAGACAATGTTAGCTGTTGACAAGGCTAAGTCACTTTCTAAAAGCGGGAAAGTATTGTTTTTGTGCTTTAATAAGTACCTTAAAGAGTATCTGCAGGGGCTAAAGGAGGAGTCACCAAAGGAATATAACAATATAGAATTTTACAATTTGCAGCAGTTGGCTTGCAATGCTATGGCTGTTCCAACAGTGGAAAATGAGGATATTCTTTATTTTCTCAGCCATTATGAAAACTATAACTGGGATTATCAGCATATTGTTATAGATGAAGGACAGGATTTTGCAGACGAGACAATTTGTGGATTGTATGATATTGCTCTGCTTCAAGAAGGGGCATTTTATGTGTTTTATGATAAGAAGCAGTTTGTACAGGGGCAGGAATTTCCTCGATGGCTGGCTAATGCAGAATGCAGACTTGTTTTGAATATTAATTGCAGAAATACGTATCAAATCGCTGATACGGCAGGAAAACCAGTAGAGATTCAACCGAGGGTGAAGGAACGATCCGTGAATGGTGATATGCCGAGCTTTTATCTTTGTAATGACACCAAGGAAGCCTTGAAGATAATAAGTAAGACCATAGATAAATATCGTTCGGCGAATTATCCATATGAACAGATTTGTATTTTGACTTTAAAAACCGAAAATAATTCTATCCTGTACGGAATTGATAAAGTTGGTAATCATAGGATATCTTCAGTTCGTGATGGTAAAGGAGTGTTATTCACATCCGCACGAAAGTTTAAAGGGCTTGAAGCTGACGCAATAATAATTGTCGATGTAGATGGTGAGGCGTTTGCAGATGACGAGGACAAGCGACTGTTTTACGTCGGTTGTTCAAGAGCGAAACATCAGTTAGATATTGTTTTTATAGGTAACGAGGATGAATTAGTAGAAGCGGGAAAAGGCCTTTCAGATGCTACATTTCCTAACCCTCGGATTGGAATTGCTAGATGTTTGAATGTCAAGCCAGTTCTGGCAAAAGAGTAGATAAGAAGGTGGATTAATGAGCAATTTAAGCGGGTTTCCGCTTAACGTTAATGCGGCAACAAAAGAAATAAACAGCATGCTCCATGAAATGATGGGGTCCACTGGTGAAATGGTGAATATGCTCATGAAGCTGAAGGCAAAGGGGATGATGATTCCAGATGATGAGAGATTATCCCCGGATCCTTATGGCTGCGATAAGCTGTTTATTGATTTCTTTATAACAGACAAGATGCGAGATGACTTCCCGCTTGTCGTGAGAGACTTCCTGCATAAAGAGTTCTCAAAAATCGATGAGTATGAGGATATGGCATACTTCGATATGGATGCGGGCGATGATGCCCCAGAGACGCTTTTTAACAGATTTGTACTGAACCTTATGGTTGATGCCGTAAAGGGCGGAAGTGAATATTCAAAAGCACTGATTCTTCAGCTATATAAGACATACTACAAGAAGGAGTATCAGTCTCTTAAGCGGTTCAGCTCAATTTCAGCAGATGAGATTCTTTCACTCTCGGAGCCGGAAGGAGGGACCACATTTTATCTCGCCAATATAGCGCGAATCCTTTTCGTCGCAAAATTATCTGGCATCAGCTTCCGAGACGACTGTAGTTATATATATGCTTTTTTGAATGAATACGCAGATCGTATAGATTCATGTCCTCGATATACTTATGCAGATGAGGTTATGGATGTTTATGATGATTGCGTTAAGGAGATTGAGTCCAGATTCGACATCGATAAGCTTTACAAAATAGAAGGCCGTTTGAGTAAATACCTGGGTAATGTACTGAAATGGCTCGGTTTTGGGCCGGAATATGTTGAACTGTGCGATATATCATACAACGGCATAGTAGACCATCTTGCTACTACACTAGCCATATTAAAGAAGACTTATCCGGGAAAGAATAAGGAATATTCGGCAGAGGAACTTGTTCTCTATTCGATGGTTTTGCATAGTGTAGGAGCGGCCACAAGCAATCATGAGTGGATGACTGACGAACTGAGGAAAGTATTCTATGGGCCTGATGTAGACGGTTTTTACGAGGACTTCCCACCATTGTTCCATTCGGAAGATGTTCAGTATAAAGCGGCCGCTAAGAAGACAGAGACTCCGAAAATGGCGCAACCAGCTGCAAAAATCGAAGAACCGGTATATAACGAGAAAAAGCTTCTTGAAGAATTGGAAGTTATGCGAAGAAAGGTTCATAAACTGGAGGCAGACAACTGTAATCTAAGGATCGATCTTTCAGAGAAGCGGAAGGTCGATGAAGAGAATCGGAGCATCAAGGCGCAGATGGAGAGTTCCAATCGGGAACTTGCAGCGCTCAGAAGCTATGTATACGGCTTGACAGAGAATGACGAGCCTGTGCAGTCGGAGCCCGTTGAGAAGATGAAGAAGG
>CALHKP010000061.1 GCA_938034165.1 uncultured Clostridia bacterium
GCACATGACCGAAGAAGACGTACGGTCATGGAACGCATTGTATCAAGGTCGCCCGTCAGCGCGAGAAGGTAATATGCTGATGCGCGAATGGTGGCAGTATTACGACCGTAAGGACTATGACAACGGGATTTTGAAGTTTGATATCGTGATATTGTCGGTCGATGCCGCGTTCAAAGACGAAAAACAGAACGACTATGTAGCAATAGAGGTCTGGGCGAGGAAAGGCGCAAAGATATACTTGCTCGACCTGATAAATGAACACCTGAATTTTCCTGATACCATGCGGAAAATAAGGGTGACGAAGGCAAAATATCCCGAAAGCTATGTAACTCTTATAGAAGACAAGGCAAACGGCACGGGAATCATCCAGATGTTAAAGCACGAGGTCATGGGCATCATTCCGGTAACGCCTGATGCGTCCAAAGAAGCGCGAGTGAACGCTATAGCGCCGCTTGTGGAGGCCGGAAATGTGTATCTGCCGCGTGATAAGGGCTTTACATTCAAGTTTGTAGACCAGTGTGCATCGTTTCCGAACGGTAAGCACGACGACATGGTGGACAGCATGTCTCAGGCGGTCATAAGGCTTGCCTTTGGCCGGACTATGAGGAAAATAGAGCGGTCGGCAAAGCGAGGGGAACGCTTTTTCAGCTTACCAAAGAAGGAAAAGAAGACAGGGAGAGGAGATAAGATACATGTTATCTAACATCATACTGGTAATATTGGGACTCTATACGGTATTGAGTCCTTTTTTAATAATTTACGGCATAAAGCTGGGTTTTAAGATGGCGCAAAGACCGGAAGAAACGGCAGCAGAACCGGTCATAAAACTGCCGAAACGCAAGAAAACGCCTCAGATGTCGGAAGAAGTCAAAAGAGGCTTCGATATCTTGCATAACATTGATATTTACGATGGTACTTCTAATGGACAGAAGGAGATAAGGCATGAATAGTCCTGAAAGCAATAAATTTTGGAGACGATACGAACAGGGTATCGACTATATACGGAAAAAAAGCCTTGTAAACAGGACAAACAGGTGTTGGAACTTCTATGCTGGTAAACAGTGGGAAGGGATTCAAAGCGGCAATGAAGAGTTGCCGTTTTTAAATTTCATTAAACCTACGATAAAGCATAAGGTTTCGACCGTTTCACAGAATAACATGGTGGCAAACTACTCAGATGCGGAAGGTCGTGAAGAACTTGCGGACTTTTACAAGCAGTGCAATACGATGTTTTCCGCCTGTTGGGAGCGAGCAAACGAAGACCTTGAACTTTGGGCGACGATGAAGGAAGCTGCTGTTACAGGCGACGGCATTCAGTATTTTGGAACTGAAGATGTCGGTGATATGCAGAGAATCCCTAATACATCAGTCCTGTACGGTGACGAATCGCAGCCGAACATACAGCTTCAACCCTACATAATCATACATGAACGATTGCCTGTAGGGGCAATAAAGCGGATGGCAAAAGAAAACGGGCTGCCACAAGAGGAAATAGATCAGATCGTATCAGATCAGGAAATGGAGAATTTTGTTGGTAATCGTGATGAGGTGGAGGAAAACAGCAAGTCAGACGAAGCCAAAGCAACATGTATTATCCACTTTGAGAAAAAAGACGGGATTGTATATGTGGCAAGGGCGACACGATCAGTTGTTTTCCAGCCGGAAGAGCCAATAGCCGTAACGAATCCAGATGGCTCAATGGGTAACGGCTTGACACTTTACCCGCTTGTAAAGATTTCATGGGAAGATTACCCGAACTCTGCGAGAGGTCTGTCAGAAGTTGAACAGCTGATACCGAATCAGCTTGAAATAAATAAGACGCTGGCAAGGCGCAGCATGATTATCAAGCTGACAGCATATCCGAGGATAGCGTATGACGGTACAGTCATTATGAATCCTGAAGACCTTGACAAAGTCGGGGTTCCGATAGAAATGCAGTCAGGCGGGGTGCAGAGCATAAATCAGGCTATAGCCTATCTGAATCCTGCTCAAAGCAACGGTGATCCTAAGAATTATGCCGATGATCTCTTGAGCCTGTCTCAGGAGCTTTCGGGTAGCGGTGAAACGTCTATGGGTAATATCAATCCTAATAGAGTAGCCGCAAGCGCCATTATCGCCATACGAGATCAGGCAGCATTACCACTCAATGAACAGGTGGCGAAGATGAAGACCTTCGTTGAAGATATGGCACGCCTTTGGATTGAAATGTGGGCGGTATATAATCCGAACGGTATGGACGTACTCGTTGAAAAGACTGACGAACTTACCGGCGAGAAGTATCAGGAACTTGAGAAGATGTCGAAAAAAGACTTTGATGCAATGAAGCCTGATATCAGGGTGGATACTTCACAGGATAACCCGTGGACGAAGGAAGCTGAGCAAAACTGGCTTGATAACGTCCTTGAAAAACAGTACATCACTTTCGAGGAATATATCAAGGTATCACCAGATCACGGCATTGTGCCGAAAAATAAGATGGAGTCGCTCATGGAAGAGCGAAAAGCAGAAGAACAAAGACAGATGGCTATGGAGGGCGGCATGCTTCAGCAAACGGAAGGTGAGGCAATGGCGCAGGCTACAGCCGCATGGGAGGAACAAGATGGTAATCAACAAGAGACAATGTAGCGCCTGTAAGGGCGAAATGCTTTTAGATCACGTGGAGGAACGCGAAGGTGTAAAAACAATGTTTTACGCTTGCGTGAATCCGAATTGTAAAGAACACGGTAAGGCTTATAGCCTTACGGGTAAAGAACAGGAAGCACAAATAAAGCCAAAAGAGCGAGTTTAGCAACTCGCTTTTTTAATAAAAAAATAAGGAGATTGACTTATGGATTTTGAAAAAACAAGCGCAGAAATGACGGAGGTCGCTGAACCGTCAACCGAAAGCGTAGAAAATCAGGAGGTCGCTGAACCTGAACAGACATCACAGGATACCACCACAGGTGGGAAGACAGAAGCAGATGCTGCCTTTGCGGAAATGCGGAGAGCCAAAGAAGCCGCCGAGAGGGCGCGAGACGAGGCGCAACGAGCATTAGCCGAAAGGGAAGCACACGACAAAGCCAGACGTTCTGTACTTATGAGCATAGGAGGCAGCGAGACGGCAGATGTTGATGCCCTTGCTGAATCACTTGGAGTAGATGCAGAAGACGTACTGGCAAGCATTGATGCTGAGCAGGAGGCTGCAAAAAAGGACATGCAGATAAAGACCCTTGAAGAGAGGGTTGAATCTCTGTCGGCTGAAAAATTGGTAAAGGAGAATATTGAGGAGCTCAAAAAACTTGATCCGAGCATAACGGATATAAACGACCTTGGGGACGAGTTCGTGGACTATGTCAAGAAAGGTCTGTCTGTTAAACAGGCGTATTACGCAATCAAAGGAGAGGAAATTTCCACGAGAGCGACACCGCCGAAAGCTCCGGGTAAAGTCAAGAATGAGCCTGAAGAGAAAGACTTCATTACCGAAGCCGAATGGGACGCAATGACTCCTGAGCAGCAGAAGAAAAATTGGAGGCTGGGCAAAAAGTCCATGGCTAAATGGTAAAGGAGATAAGGGAGAATGAGTGTACAAAAGTTTAAGCCTATAATTTGGGCAAAAGAGATTGAAGAGGGTCTTGAGAGAGACTCTGTTTTTTATGAGGATTGTAATCACGAGTATGAAGGGCTCGCAGAACAGCCGGGAGATAGCATAAAAATTCTGGGAATTGGCGAGCCTACTGTTAGGGACTTCTCTGACGGTAAACTTCATGAGCTGGATTCGCCGGAGACTATCGAGGATAACTCTATGACGATCCCGATCAATCAGGTTTGCGATTTCAACTTTTTCGTTGATGACCTTGATAAGAGGCAGACGGAGGGCAAACTTCTAGACATCTATACCAGAAAGGCGAAGCACAAGCTGCTTCAGAGAGAGGATAAGTTCATTGCGAATATGGCGCTGCACGACAACGCCTATGTATTCAATAAATCCAACTCTTCGGCAACTACGGCAGATACTATCCTTGGCATGATAGACAAGGCATATACGGCGCTACTGAAGAAAGATGTTCCTCTTACGAAGGAGGTAATTATCACGCTGGACTTCGACCATCTGGAAGTGCTTAGGACAGCTTACGAGAAGCTGGATACAAACAATTCTCAGATGATGAAGAACGGTAGAGTCGGCATGTACCACAATATCATCGTAAAGGCATCGAACAACGTTGCTGAGAACGGCGGGTATAAGTACATCCAGCTGAAGACGAGAGACGCGATCTCGTTCGTAAGACCACATATCCATCTTGAAGCATACAAGCCTGAGAAATACTTTGGCGATGCTGTAAAGGGATATGAAATCTTTGACGGCGACCTTACGGGGCCGAACGAGATGGTAGTCATAAAGTCGAAGATAGCATAAGGAGGTAACGGATAATGGCAGATAAGGACATTACGGTTGTAAAGACCGACAAACCGAACGTAGCGAAGGAGTTTGCGTTCACGTCGCTTGCGGCATCTGATAACGTAAAGATTCCTTGCAGTTTTAAGGATGAGCACACTATGCTGCTTTTCCTTGGTGGAAGTGCTGAAGCTACGGTAACGCTGAAAGCTGGCGACGGCTATGGCGCAGTGAACGACCTCACCTTTACGGTAGGGGCATCTAAGTATATGGCAATAACTATTAACTCGGCAAGATTCAAAGTCCATGAGGGCGACAATAAAGGTCTTGTTATTGCCAGCGTTTCGGCTGCATGCTCTATTGCAGTAGTTGAAGCGAGAGTTTAGGAGGATTATGGGGGACGTATTTTCGTCCCCCAATGTTTTCTAAGGAGAAAAACAATGAATTATGGAGAATTAAAAGATCAGATACGGGATATGGGATTTTCCGATGATGCGGAGATTGAAGAGTTTGGAGAGCTTATCCCGAACAGCATAAACAGGGCGATTGAGGAAATAAACCTGAATGTCGCACCGATAATAGAAACTTACGAGATTGAACAGGACGGAACAGGCAAAGGCCTGTTTTTTTACGACATAGAATCTCTGACGCGAGATGATAACGAAGAGATTACATTTCTTGATTTTGCAGATACTCCCGTGATGGTCGGCGATGATGTGTACCAGACATTTAATGATTTTGAGATTGAAAACGAGAAAATCATGGTGCTGGATGGGGCACTTGAAGGGACTTTCAGGGTTTTTTATAAAAAGAAACATACACCAATAACAACAAAAACGCCAGATACAACAGAAATAGAACTGCCGCTGAAGGCTCAGCATATGATTCCTTACTTGGCGGCGTATTACATATGGCTTGAAGATGAGCAGACAAAAGCGGTTTACTATTATAATCGCTATGAACAACTTCTTCAGGAATACCAGGCAAAAAAGGAAAAGCCTAGGGCTAGAATAGCATCAGGGGGAATTTAAAATGCCTTTAGAAATACCAGATGAACCAAAAAAGTACACAACAGTATATAGCGATTTTAAGGGCGTGGACTTTACTAGTGATGCTACACAGGTATATAAGCGCAGAAGCCCAACAGCTATAAATATGATTCCCGATAGTAGCGGTGTCCCGTGGAAGCGAACTGGCTGGGATATTGAAATAACACAGCAAATGTTTAAGACAGCATATCCATATACTAGTGGAAAAATTGAGATAAGAAACATTTACAGCTTTGAGCTGGCGGGGCAGGATCATATGATAATCTTCTGTGATTGCGGAGTATTTGCGTATACTGGAGACAAGTTAACACATTTAATTACCCTGACAAGTATAACGGACGAACCCTACAGAGGTTTTTTCTTCGAGGGCAATGGAAGTGCTGGATTTTATTTTTTCGGAAATAAAAAACTGTATGCGTATAAGCATAATGAACTGACTGGAGGATTCACATGCGGAACAGTAAATCCATATGTGCCAACAACGATAATAAGTAGAAGCCCTAGTGGCGGCGGTACTGTGTACGAAGGTGTTAATCTGATGACAAGGCGTAGAAAAGAAAGTTTTCTCGGAGACGACACTTCTCTTACATATTATTTGTCGATGGGGGTAGACACCGATGAACCCTTTGTTGTAAAGGTAAAAGACGAAAACGGCGACTACCAGCTTGAAACGTCGTATGTTCTGGACGATGAGGATAATACAGTAACGTTTGTAGAAGCAAAACCACCAGTTGTTGATGGAGAAGATAACATCTTGATTGAGTATACAGCCTCAACAGCAAGTGGAGCCACAGAGGCATTTTTTGATTGTAAGACTGTAGCTATTTATGGAACTGGGCTTGCAAACAGTGTATTTGTTGGTGGCTGTGACGATGATGATTATTCAAGCCGTGTATGGTATTCACAAGTTAGCGATCCAACATATTTCCCTGATTTGAATTACTTTGTTGCCGGGAGTAACGATACGAAAATCATGGGGTTGATAAAAGTCAGTGAGTATTTGGGCGTTGTGAAACAGGGTAACATGATAGATTCGACAATCTATCTTGCATATCCGGTTACTTTTGATGACAATACATCATATGCAGTTAAGCAGTCTGTAAATGGTGTTGGGGCGTTGAGCAAGAAGTGTTTTGCTGTGCTTGTAGATGAGTCGCTCTTTTTGTCGCAAGAAGGGGTTGTGGCTATTACACCAACATCAAATGCGAACGAAAGAAACGTAAAGGGTAGAAGCCATTATATAAACAAGAAGCTACTATTGGAGAAGAATCTCCAAGATGCTTTTGCTTATGTTTGGAACGGATTTTATATATTAGTAGTAAACGATCATTGCTATATCCTTGATAGCGCCCAGAAAAGCTCATGGGTTACGGAGAGAACGAACCTCCAGTATGAATGTTATTACTGGGATAATGTACCCGCTGTGTGTATGGGGCATTATAATGACTTTCTTTGGTTTGGCGATAAAAACGGGAATGTGTGCCGATTCAAGACCGTAGCCGAAGATGGAAACGAAGCGTATAACGATAACGGTACGGCTATAAAGTGTGAATGGAGCACATTCTTTGATAATGATGGGGCTACCAACATATACAAGAACCTTCAAAAGAAAGGCTGTCTTATAACGATTCAGCCGATGGATAAGACAGGAGTTGATGTATATGTCAAGTCAGACAATAAGGAAGAGATGCATATAGGCTCCGTGGACTGTACTGACTTGGAAGCGCCGTATGAGTTCTATCTTAACAAGAAGGTAAAGAAGTACAAGCGCCTTCAAATAATAGCAAGAAATGAAAAGCTGAACGAAGGTTTTGGTATACAGGAAATAGTAAAGGTATACACTCTCGGAAACTACTCGAAGAACAGGGGTGTTGTGAATGGCTCTTAATAGACATGATCCGGCAACGGCTATACCAATACTCGAAGAACGTATAAAGTCCATAATGAATGGTACCGTTTCAAGGAAGGAAGTTGAGGAGATAATCGAAGAAACTCAACAGCCGATGTATCGACTTGATATATATGCTACAAACGGCAACTTATTATATGAAGACAATAAAACAACAACTCTTGTGGCAGAGGTTACAAGCTGGGATATTGATGTTACATCAGATTTCAGCGCAGATATTTTTAAATGGAAAAGGGTTAGCGGGGACAGTGAGGCGGATGCGGCATGGAACGTTGCACATACCGCCGGCAGCAAAAAACTTCTCCTGACGATTGAAGACGTGGGCTCACAGTCCACGTTTTATTGTTCCGTAGATGACAATGA
>CALHKP010000062.1 GCA_938034165.1 uncultured Clostridia bacterium
CTAAAGGATGAGCCAATGGCTTATTTAATTTACACACATTATATCAACATAACCCATTTTTCTAAGCGCAGATTTGAATTTTGACGATTTGCGCTTAGTTACAAGCGAAAAATGTAAGCGCAAATTTGAGTTTTTACAAATAACGCCGAGTTAGGTGCAACTAACCGCTTCAGATCGCCTAGTTAGGCGCGACTAACCGCTTTAGATCGCCGCGTTAGTCCTGGCTAACCGCCCCGCAGCATTTGTTCGCAGCCGCCTACCGCCCCAAAAACCTACAAACCCCCGCCTAATTTGGCGGGGGAATCCAAAACCTAACTTCCTTTATTCTATTTAAATGCTGACAGACCTTCTGTTATGATGAAGTCTTTTAGCTTTCTTACGTGGGAGTCTGCTGTCTGGCGAGCTCTCACTTCGTCACCGCTGGCGATGGCTTCGATGATGTTCATGTGCTCGCTTGCCATGCTTCCATACAGTGAGAACTTATCATAATACAGGTATCTGAATCTCAGAGCCAGTTCCTGAACACTTTCACTGAACTGAATCAGAGTCTTGTTTCCGCTTGACTTAACAATAGCTTTGTGAAAAAGCTCATCATAGTGAATCATGTTTTCCATGTCATTTTCTTTTATGGCGGCTGCGTATCCTTCTGTCAGAGACTTAAGTCTAGCTAGTTCTTCTTCTGTAATTCTTGAAGCAGCTAGAGAAGCCGAAAGTCCTTCCAGCTCTTCTCTCACTTCCAATACGTCAACCATGTCCTTTACTGATATGTCTGATGCATAAGCACCTTTTCTCGGTTCGATTGTAACCAGGCCTTCTTTTTCAAGTTTTCTTATGGCTTCCCTTACAGGTGTTCTGCTCACACCCATATCCTCAGCAAGCTCAACTTCCATCATTCTCATTCCCGGTGTTATGCTTCCTGCAAGAATCTGCTTTTTTAATTCTTCATATACTACTTCTCTGAGTAATCTGTGATTCTGTGATTCTAAATTTAGCATTCTTATCTCCTATATAATTTATTTCGTGGTTTTCGTCCAGTAGGCTTCGTAACCCTTTTTTCTTATCTTCTCGCATGCACTTTTGGCATCATCCATGGAATCATATATTCCAAATACAGTTGGCCCGCTGCCGCTCATCAAAACCTCACGGCTCTCATCAATCCCGCTCATAAACTCCTTGAGGGCACCAACTTCCTCATATGCGGATAAAGTATAATTCTCCAGCACATTAATCATATTGTCAAAGACCAAAGCTTCTTTCCCTCCGCAAAGGTCTTTTGCAAGTCTGTCATTATCAGGTCGTTCTTTGATGTCACAGGAATCAATTCCCATATAAACTTCTTTTGTGGAAACACTGATTGGCGGTTTCGCTATAACTATCGCTCTTCTCAGCGGCTTCAGCGGCTGAAGTCTAGTTCCCGTACCTGTTGCTCGTGCACAGGAAGTCGCCATCCTGTCCTTTCGGATTTTCTTCGGCAAAAGGTAATTTGCTCTGGCCTGTCCCACCAAGCAAAACGGTATATCTGAGCCCATTTTCTCACCTAGGGAACAAAGCTGCTTAAGAGAAAGCTTCAAGTTCCATATGGTGTTCAGTGCATGAAGCACTGCTGCGGCGTTTCCGCTTCCTCCCGCAAGGCCTGCAGCCACCGGAATTTTCTTGTTTATATCTATGTAAATAGTTCCTCTGAGAGAATCCCTATCTTTAAGTTCGTTTTCTATGGCATATTCCGAAATCAGCTGCGCCGCTCTGTATGCCAGGTTTCTCTCATCAGTCGGTAAAAAGGGCTTGTTTGTGGTGAGCTTTATTTCCGGTTCGATAAGTTCGGGATTTTCCGCAAACCATACAGTTACATCATCGTGAAACAACAGCTGCTGCATTATCATGTCAACAGGATGCATACCGTCTGCCGCAACGCTTCCGACATCTATAGAAAGATTGATTTTTGCGTAAGATGACAGTTTGATTTCATTTCTCATTTGGATTTCTCCTTCTGTTTCTGTGTGAATTACTCGGCAATTGAATTACTGAGCATCTGATTTACAGAGAAATATCCTAAAAAAAGTGAGCGGTTTGCCGCTCACTTTAATCGTTACTATTTCTTCTTTTTCTTTTTAGTCGCGGCTCTTCTCTTGGCTAACCTTTCCTCTTCAGCTCTCTTAGCTTCAGCGGCTGCCTTTCTTCCTGTAATATATTTACCTCCGGCTGCAGCGATTGGCTTTGCTGCCTTAACTCTATAGTTGCCGTTAGCTTCTTCTATTTCTTCTTCCTCTTCTTCAACCACATGCTCTTTGGCTGCTTTTCTGGCTTCTTTTGCCGCTTTTTTTGCCTCTTCCTTCTCGTGCTGTGCAATTACTTCCGCCAGTGGTTTGCCTGTCTTCTTGGCTTCCTTGTAAGGGTTGAATGGTTCTTCCTTAGTATCTTCCTGTGTCTGTGCCATCTGCTTCTTGGCCTGTCTTGAACTGAAGAAGAACATTCCGCCGAACATTACAACCATCATGATCATGTAAATCTTAGTGTTCCATGCCTGGTTAAGTGTAGTAAAGGAAATCTTCTCTGTCTTTCCAAGCGCATTGCCTTCGTTGTCAACAAAGCTCTTGTCAACTGTCAGGGTATACTCAGAATTGTCTTTGATTATCTTGTCCTTAGCTGTTCTCTTGGTCATGTCCACAAGAATCAGAGCCTGCTTGCCATTCTCAGGGTTGTAGTAAACCTTGATTGGCAGCGCCTTACCCTTATCATCCTTTATTGTGAAGCATTTTTCGTTTGCTTTTCTGTTTTCTTTTGAATCTACAGCATTGTTAAATGTGAGCTTAACACTCATGTTTTCTACTGTTGTATTCTTCTGTCCGTCGTGTGGATAAGCCTCCTCTATTTTCAAAGCAGTGCTTCCAAATACAACTGATGATGTCAGTACAACAATTAATGCTGTAAGACAAGCAACAAAGCTTATTCTCTTCATTTTTGTTCCTCCAACTTATTGTTTTTCTTTTTGTTTCTCAAATTACGGAAAAAGCTCCTCACGATTTCGCTACACTCTTCTTCCATAATACCCCTCTCCACCTCTATTCTGTGGTTGAGTCTGTCGCTTTGGACAATGTTAAACACTGAACCGCAGGCGCCTGCCTTGGGGTCCGGTGCTCCTATACAAAGTTTCTCAATCCTCGACCAGACTAGGGCTCCCGCGCACATCGAGCAAGGCTCTATAGTCACATACATGCGGCAGCCTATAAGGCGCCAGCCTCCGAGTACCGAAGCCGCCTCTCTTATGGCGATCATTTCCGCATGGGCGGTGGGGTCTTTTGAGGTTTCTGTCATATTATGACCTCTTGCGATAATCTCGTCGTCTCTTACGATTACCGCTCCGATAGGTATTTCTCCAAGTTCTTCTGCCTTCTTCGCTTCGCAAAGCGCAGCTTCCATAAACTTATCATACATTTTATTATGTTATCATATTTCGGCCTTGTATTCAAGATTTTTTTGTACTGATACCAATACATATTTCATTCATTTTTCACGCTTTTGCGCCCCTTTGCACATAATAAAACAGTTGAAGAGTTTCGTCATCTTTAGTATTATTATATTAGTATATCTTTTTTGGGGGATGATAGATAAGTGGATAACATTTTAGGCTTATTTTTTGACATACTGATATTATCTATCATCACACTGTCTGCATTTTTAGGCTGGAGAAAAGGATTTTTTTCGAGTCTCGTAAGAACAGTCCGCATCCTGTTATGCATCTTGCTTGCATATTTTGCTGCAGCACCCCTTGCTGAGGTTATTTCGGAGCATTCCTCAATCGAAAAAGGAATCGTCTCTCATTTATCCACAGGAATAGAGTCAACATTTGTTGACAGTGATTTGATGAGCTCACTGCCCGAGAGAATCCAAAGCATTCTTCTCGCGGGAGGACACGAGTTTTCCACTGTACTTGCAGAACGTGCAGGACGAATTCTGCTCATGATAATATCTTTTCTTATAGTTCTGTTTTTGTTCAGACTTATAAGCGACGTTATAGTCAACCTGAATATTTTCGCATGCAGAGGAACTCCTATCGGCTGCGTCAGCGGTCTTTTAGGATTCGGACTCGGTGCCGTGAGAGGCTACATTTTGGTCTCGATTATCATGGTGCTTTTGATCCCTATGTTGGCGCTTCTGGGTCCTGAGCTGTCTGTCAATATTCTGAACGGTTTTAACTCAAGCTACATCGGAAAGGAACTGTTTTCAAACAACATAATTCTGATGCTGCTTGTTAATCTAAATTAATCGGAGGTACTTATGCAAAAACAATTTATGACCATAAAAGAAGTCCGCAAACTTCAGAAGGACATATTTCTTATGGTTCTTTCCGGCGACTGCAAAGACATCGACAGACCGGGGAGATTTGTCAACATAAAAATCGAAGGACTTTATCTTCGCAGACCAATCTCTATCTGCGATTTCAACAATGACGAAATCACAATAATCTTCAAAACCGTAGGCGAAGGAACCAAACAGCTTTCTGAGATGAAACCGGGAGAGGTTTTGGATGTGCTGATTCCCCTCGGTAACGGCTTTGATATTTCCGCAAACTGCAAAAAACCTGTAGTTATCGGTGGCGGAATCGGTGTTCCACCACTTCTGAATCTGTGCAAACAGCTATTGGCTGCCGGCAGGAAACCTGCAGTTATTCTGGGCTTCAACACATCAGAAGACGCGGTTCTTATCGACGAATTCAAAGCACTCGGAGTGGAACCTGTAATCACAACGGCAGACGGTTCAATGGGAACCAAAGGCTTTGTTACCGGACCTCTTGCTGATATGGACTTTGATTATGTGTTCACATGCGGACCTGAACCTATGCTCAAGGCAATCTGGGATATGGCAGAAGACGGCCAGTTCAGCTTTGAGGCAAGAATGGCCTGCGGCTTTGGTGCGTGCATGGGCTGCACATGCGAAACAAAATACGGCTACAAGCGAATCTGCAAAGATGGCCCTATAATGTACAAGGAGGAAATAATATGGTAGATACTCGTGTTAAACTCGGAGAACTTCTTCTCGACAATCCTGTTATTCCTGCAAGCGGCACCTTTGGGTACGGCAAAGAATTCGCTGAGCTTTATGACCTGAACATTCTGGGTTCAATCTCATTCAAAGGAACTACGAGAGATCCCCGTCTGGGAAATCCTCTTCCAAGAATTGCAGAATGCTACAGCGGTCTGATTAACTCTGTCGGCCTTCAGAATCCTGGAATCAAAGAAGTATGCGAAAAAGAGCTTCCGGAGCTCTCAAAGTTATTCAGCAAGCCACTGATTGCAAACATCAGCGGTTTTTCAAAAGAAGAATATGTTGCCTGCGCTGAAGCCATGGACAAGCAGCCTCAGGTAGGTATAATAGAGGTTAATGTCAGCTGCCCTAACGTGCACAACGGTGGAATGGCTTACGGAGTTCTCCCGGAAAGTGCTGCCGAAATCACAAGAGCAGTAAAAGCTGTCACAACCAAACCGGTTTACATCAAGCTCAGCCCTAATGTAACAGACATTGTATCTATCGCAAAAGCCTGTGAAGATGCGGGTGCTGACGGACTCAGCCTGATTAACACACTTCTCGGAATGAGAATTGATATCAAGAGAAGACAGCCTGTCATAGCAAACAAAATGGGCGGATTTTCCGGCCCTGCTATTTTCCCGGTAGCAGTCAGAATGGTCTATCAGGTTTCTAAGGCTGTTAACATTCCTGTTATCGGTATGGGTGGCGTTTCCTCAGCAAAGGATGTAATCGAAATGATGATGGCAGGTGCCTCTGCAGTTCAGGTAGGCGCCGCAAACCTCGTGGATCCTTTTGCATGCAAGACAATAATCGAGGAGCTCCCTGCTTTGATGGAGGAACTGGGAATAGAAAAACTTTCGGATATTATAGGTATAGTTGAATAGGAGGACAAAGTATGGGAAAAGATGTAATTATCGCTTGCGACTTTCCAACAAAGGAAGCAACATTTGAGTTTTTAGATAAGTTCCAGGGTAAGAAACCTTTCGTAAAAATCGGCATGGAACTTTACTATGCAGAAGGACCTGAAATCGTTCGTCAGATAAAAGCCAGAGGTCACAAAATCTTTCTGGACCTTAAGCTTCATGACATTCCGAATACAGTAGAAAAGGCTATGCGAGTTCTTTCTAATCTGGATGTTGACATGACAAACGTTCACGCAGCAGGAACTAAAGAAATGATGAAGGCCGCAATCCGCGGTCTCACAAAGGAAGACGGTTCAAGAGCAATGCTTATTGCCGTAACTCAGCTGACTTCAACAAGCCTTGAGCAGATGAACGATGACATTCGCGTTCCGGGCAGTGTGGAGGATTGTGTTCGCGCTTATGCTCAGAATGCAAAAGAAGCAGGTCTTGACGGAGTTGTATGCTCACCGCTGGAATCAACTATGATTCACGAAGCCTGCGGCCCTGAATTTCAGACTGTAACACCGGGTGTTCGTTTTGCAGGTGCAAAGAAGGATGACCAGACAAGAATCACAACTCCTGAAGGAGCAAAGAAAATGGGTTCAGACTACATTGTTGTAGGCCGTCCAATCACAGCTGCAGAAGACCCTGTAGCCGCTTACGAAAAATGTCTCGCTGACTTTGTCGGCTAAAATCCGGTCTGCCGACCCGAAACTTTGGTCTTCGGACAGTAATCCGGTTCGACGGCTCGAGGCTTTCATTTTGGGACAGTAATTAAGAAATAATTTATATAACTGATTTACAGGAGGTAACATATGAAAAAAGACATAGCAAAAGGACTACTTTCAATAGAAGCTGTTTTCCTCAGACCTGAGGAACCATTCACATGGGCAAGCGGAATCAAGAGCCCTATCTACTGTGACAACAGACTAACTCTAACTGCACCTGAAGTAAGAACTGCAATCGAAAACGGTCTTGCAGCAATCGTTAAGGAACACTTCCCTGAATGCGAAGTTCTTATGGGAACAAGCACTGCAGGAATCGCTCACGCTGCAATCGTGGGACACATCATGGATCTTCCTATGGGATATGTTAGAGGCTCCGCAAAAGACCATGGCAGAACAAACAGAATCGAAGGAAAACTGGAAAAAGGCCAGAAGGTTGTAGTAATCGAAGACCTGATTTCAACAGCAGGCTCAGCAGTTGACACTGTAGAAGCCCTCAGAGAAGCAGGAGCAGAAGTTCTTGGAGTTGCAAGCATCTTTACTTATGGCATGAAAAAAGGCCTCGAAAACCTTGCAAAAGCAGAAATCAAGAATGTAAGCCTCTGCGACCTTGACACACTCGTTGAAGTAGCAGCAGAAACAGGATATATCAAAGAAGACGCAGTCGAAAGAATCCTGAAGTTCAGAGATAATCCACAGGATGAAAGCTGGATGAGAGGCTAATTATGAGGAATTTGATTAACATCACAGACTTTTCGACTGAAGAACTGGACAGACTCATGACTGTTGCAGATGACATAGAAAAGAACCCTGAGAAGTACCAGGATGCCTGCGCTCACAAAAAGCTGGCATCCCTCTTCTTTGAACCAAGCACAAGAACAAGACTGAGCTTTGAAGCTGCTATGCTGGAGCTTGGCGGAAGTGTCCTCGGATTCTCCGAAAGCAACTCAAGTTCTGCCGCAAAGGGAGAAACTGTAGGAGACACAATCAAAATCGTAAGCTGCTACGCTGATATAATCGCAATGCGTCACCCTAAGGAAGGCGCACCTGTTGCAGCCATCAGAACTGCTGATGTTCCTGTAATCAACGCAGGAGACGGCGGTCACTTCCATCCTACACAGACTCTTGCAGACCTTCTGACAATCAGAAGAAAAAAAGGCAGACTGGACAACCTTACTATTGGTATCTGCGGAGACCTGAAATACGGAAGAACTGTCCACTCACTGGTTGATGCAATGCTCAGATACGAAAATATAAACTTTATTCTTATCTCACCGGAAGAGCTTAAGATGCCTGATTACGTAACAGACAAAATGCTTCGTTGCGGAGCTGCTTTTTCTGAATCAGACAATTTGGAAGAGAGCCTCCCAAAACTGGATGTCCTGTACATGACAAGAATCCAGAAGGAGCGTTTCCAGTGTTTAGACACTTACGAAAGACTGAAAGATGTCTACATTCTGGACACTCAGAAACTGAAATCAGCAAAGGAAGATCTTGCAATCCTTCATCCGCTCCCTCGTGTTAACGAGATTAGCGTAGGAGTCGATCAGGACCCTCGCGCCTGCTATTTCTACCAGGCTCTTTGCGGCAAACATATGCGAATGGCGCTTATACTCAAGCTTCTCGGCATTTCAGAGCCTGCAGGAGCTGATAACAACGACCATTACATAATGCCAGAAGAAACAATAGTCGAAAATCTTACATGTACAAATCCTCACTGCATCAGCAATGCCGAAAGCTACCTTGCCCACAGATTTGTTCCTGTAAAAACCGAAAAAGGCATCAAACATCGCTGCCCATTCTGCGACAGCATATATTAGTAAATTTTAACATGAGCTTAGGTCTTGCCGGGCTCATGTTTTTTATAATCAATATCCATCGAGTTTCAGAGCAATTAGACGTAGCTAGCCAATACTCTCATGGTGGTTAGGCGCGTCGACCCAGCTACAAAGTGGTTAGACACAACTAACCAATGCTTTCAGGGCGGTTAGGCGCGACTAACTCAGCGCATATCACAAAAATGGCAATTTGCGCTTACATTTTTCGCTTGTGACTAAGCGCGAATTTACAAAATCAAAATCTGCGCTGAGCGAAATGTTGAATTTTCAACAAAAATCTCTGATTTTTGTATCCTTACATTCATCTTGAAGGAGATTTTGGCGA
>CALHKP010000063.1 GCA_938034165.1 uncultured Clostridia bacterium
TGTTAGTGCCGACATCGTACAATGTTGCCATCATCTTCTGTGTCAGCCATATATTTTCGTCCTCATAGCGCATCTCAATGCTGTCCTGCTGATCACCGACAGATGCAACATAAGTTAGGTATTCTGCTGCACTGGAACGGATAGTTATTTCATCTTTTTTCTTTTTCAAATCGAAATCCTCCATTAACGTTCCCAGATCATTATTCTGCCTGTGTATCATAGGATTGCTTCACAATTTCCATAATTTGATCTAATTCATCCTGATGCTCCATAAACAATTCTACATCTTCGGCTTGCTTTCGCAGCAGACAGACAGCCTCCGTATGTTTTGTTCTTGGGAAGTTGTCGTATGCTTTTAGGTATTCGGCTTCGTAGCCCAGTTCGCTGAATTGCTGCAGGTTCATTGCCAATGTTTTAGGGTTGCAGGATACGTATACTATTTGCTGTACACCGTACTTTGCTATCTTTTCTACTGCTTTTGGTGACATTCCAACTCTTGGAGGATCTACTACTATTACGTCGGGAATTTCCTTTCTTTCTGACAGCACTTCGAATACGTCGCCTGCTATGAATTCGCAATTTTCTATTCTGTTAAGTTTAGCATTTGCTTTTGCAGCTTCTACAGCTTCTTCCACAAGTTCTATTCCCAGAACATGGTTTGCTTTCTGAGCCATTATCTGGCTGATGGTTCCTGTTCCGCAGTAAAGGTCAAACACATTTTTGCCTTCTATGTTTTCGATCAGGCTTACTGCATCAAAGTACAATTTTTCAACTGCTTCGACGTTTGTCTGGAAAAATGAAAATGCACTTACCTTAAACTTGAGTCCGCAGATTTCTTCCATGTAATAGTCTCTGCCATACAGCTGTTTGAGGCTTTCGCAGATTACAGCATCTGCAGGATTATCGTTAAAAGTTCTCAAAATGCCAACAACCTTGTTCTGAAGCGGTAAATTCAAAATTCCTTCAACCCAGGCTTTCTCGTCAAAGCCCTCTTCTGAACTTGTCACGATATTTATCAGTAGTTCCTTTGTTCTTACACCTTTTCGCACAACCAGATTTCTCAAAAGGCCTTCGTGAGCTCTTTTGTGGTAATGCTTATATCCTCTTTCTGTTGCAAAATCAAGGGTATATCTCAATATTTTGTTAAAGTCCTCATCTACCAGAAGGCAGTTATCTACAGTTACGATAGACATAAAATTTCTTATTTTGTGCATACCGAGACACAGCGGACCGTCTTTTACCAGGTCACCAAATGTGTATTCCATCTTGTTTCTGTATCTTATCTGGTGGTCTTCTCTTCCGCAGATTCCATCAAAGTGCTTTACTTCAGCACCCTTTTCCTCCAGCAAAGACAGCACGCTCTCTTCCTTTATTTTGAGCTGTTCTTCGTAGGTTTTGTCATCATATATGCATCCGCCGCAAAATTCATCGTGAACGCAGTGTATAAGTTTTGACATAAAATCTATTTACCTTTCTGTTAAAATCTTCCGTATCTGTCATAAAATTCCTGCTTGTATTCCAGGAATCGGTCTTCTTCTATAGCTTTTCTGATATTTTTCATCATGTTCACAAGGAAGTGAAGATTGTGATGAGATAGAAGCATAGCCGAAAGCATTTCGTCAGCTTTGAACAAATGTCTCAAGTATGCCTTGGAGTAATTTCTGCATGTGTAGCAGTCACAGCTTAAGTCAAGTGGTGAAAAATCTCTCTCATACTTGGCATTCTTTATGTTAACTCTGCCGTCGTGAGTCATGGCAAGTCCGTGACGGGCAATTCTTGTCGGAAGCACGCAGTCAAACATATCAATACCGCGTTCTACACCTTCAAACAAGTAGTCAGGTGTTCCCACTCCCATAAGATATCTCGGTTTATCCTTTGGCAGGTAATCGACACAATCATCGAGAACGTCAAGCATTATTTCCTTTGGTTCCCCTACAGAAAGTCCACCGATTGCATACCCTGGCAGATCCAGCTCAACAATTTCCTCTGCACTCTGTTTTCGCAAATCTTTGTACATTCCACCTTGCATGATTCCGAACAAAGACTGGTTCTCCACATTTTTGTGCGCGTCTTTACAACGCTTAAGCCATCTTGTTGTTCTCTCGAGAGAATTCTTTACATATGTTCTGTCAGCAGGATATGGCGCGCATTCGTCGAAGGCCATCATTATATCGGAACCCAGAGCATTCTGGATTTCCATTGCCTTTTCCGGTGTCAGCATATGCTTGGAGCCGTCGATGTGGCTGCTGAATTTAACACCCTCTTCTGTGATTTTTCTCAGTTTACCCAGTGAAAAAACCTGAAATCCACCGCTATCTGTAAGTATAGCGCGATCCCAGTTCATAAACTTGTGAAGTCCGCCGGCTTCCTTTACCAGCTCGTGTCCCGGTCTGAGGTACAGATGATATGTGTTCGATAGAATAATTTCTGCGCCCATCTCCTTTACCTGTTCCGGAAAAACCGCCTTTACGGTTGCCTGTGTTCCCACCGGCATAAACACAGGAGTCTGTATATCTCCATGAGGCGTATGAACAATTCCTCGTCTTGCCCCTGTTCTCTTATCTTCTTTTATCAGTTCGTATGTTACTGCGTGATTCATGAAAATTCCTTCCTATCTCATATAAAATCCATTAAAACTATTTTATTATCATTGCATCGCCGTAGCTGAAAAATCTGTACTGTTCCTTGATAGCCTCTTCGTAGGCTTCAAGTATATGTTCCCTGTCATAAAGCGCAGAAATCAGCATAAGCAAAGTTGACTTCGGCAGATGAAAGTTGGTGATAAGAGCTTTGATTATCTTAAACTCGTATCCCGGATAGATAAAGATTCCTGTGCTTCCCTCGCCTGCCTTAACCAGATATTTTCCTGCCTCTTCATCATATTCAGCCGCACTTTCGACAGTTCTTGTAGAAGTGGTTCCCACAGATATTATTCTGCCGCCTTCTCTGATTGTGCTATTGATTATCTCAGCGTTTTCCTCGCTTACGGAATATTCCTCAAAGTGCATATGATGCTCTTCTATGTTTTCGCATTTTACCGGTCTAAATGTTCCAATGCCAACGTGCAGAGTAACAAAGGCAATTTTTACGCCTTTTTCTCTGACCTTTTCCAAAAGCTTCTCAGTAAAGTGAAGACCTGCAGTAGGTGCTGCCACAGAACCATCCTCCCTGCAATAAACTGTCTGGTAAGTGTCTTTGTCCTCTGAATCGCTTGGTCTTTCTATATATGGAGGCAATGGCATGCTTCCGCATTCCTCAAGTCTTTCCATAAAAATTCCGTCATAATGAAACTCTACAATTCTTGTTCCATCCTCGCTGTAATCGATTATATCAGCAGACAGACGCTTGCCTTCTTCTGTTGAAAATTCAACAGAATCCCCCGGCTTAAGCCTTTTGCCCGGTCTTACCATGGTTTCCCATCTATCCCCTTCGATTCTCTTAATCAAGAGAAATTCAACCTTCGCTCCCGTCACTGCTTTTGTTCCATACATTCTTGCCGGAAGAACCTTGGAGTCGTTCAAAACAAGGCAGTCTCCCTCATTCAGATAATCAAGCACATCATCAAAGCGTCTGTGTTCAATTGTATTTTCTTTCATGTCAAGTGCCATAAGTCTGCAGTGGTCACGTTCCTGCATAGGCTTTTGCGCAATCAGCTCCTCAGGCAGATTGTAGTCAAATTCGTCTATTCTCATATATCTGTATTTACCTCTCTACTCTTCCTTATCCTTCGGGTAATCATAACCCATATGCTCGTACCCCAGCTGCGATACAACTCTTCCCTTCTGGGTCCTATACAAAAGCCCCGTCTGTATCAGATAAGGCTCATAAGCATCCTCTATCGTAACTCGCTCCTCGCCAATAGATGCCGAAATCGTATCTATTCCAACAGGTCCACCTGCAAATCTTTCGATTATCGCGCTCAAAATCTCTCTGTCAAGTCTCTCAAGTCCCAGTTCATCGACACCAAGTGCCTTAAGACCTGCATCTGTAATTTCCTTTGTTATTACACCATCACCCTTAACCTGAGAAAAATCCCTGATTCTCTTAAGAAGTCTGTTTGCAACTCGCGGAGTTCCTCGTGAACATCTTGCCATTTCATGTAGCGAATATTCATCTGTCTCTATATTCAAAAGCTTCGCCGAACGGCTTATTATCTCTGCAAGCTCATCATTGTCATACAACTCAAACTTACTTATGACACCAAATCGGTCTCTCAGAGGAGCCGAAAGGCTTCCTGCTCTTGTAGTCGCACCAATCAAAGTAAACTTCGCCAAATCCAGTCTGATTGAACGAGCCGAAGGGCCTTTGCCGATTATAATATCCAGCGCATAGTCCTCCATTGCAGAATAGAGAACTTCCTCTACAGATCTGTTAAGTCTATGTATTTCGTCTATGAACAAAACGTCGTTTTCGTTGAGGTTTGTCAAAATCGCCGCAAGGTCACCTGCTCGCTCGATTGCAGGTCCTGAAGTTATCTTGATATCTACTCCCAGCTCATTTGCAATTATTCCTGCAAAAGTAGTCTTGCCCAGTCCCGGAGGTCCGTAAAACAGTACGTGATCCAACGGTTCGCCTCTCAGCTTGGCTGCTTCGATAAATATCCTGAGATTTTCCTTTGCATTTTTCTGCCCAATAAAATCCTCTAGCTTCTGGGGTCTCAAAGTGGCTTCCTGGCGTTCTTCCATCATCCCAATTGAGCTTGTCTGTGTAATTCTCTCTTCCATATCTTCCTCTTTTGTTTAAATATTCTTGAGTGCCTGAACGATATACTGCTCACAGCTCAAAGAATCGTCCTTCACCTTTTCTATGGCATTTGCAGCTTCTATCTTGGTATATCCCAGTGATTCCAGTGCTTTGATAGCTTCGCTTCTCTCATCTGAAGAAGTATATGATACCATAATCTCAGGCTCATTCTCTGTCGTTACAAGAGAACCAACCTTGTCCTTCAGTTCAAGAATTATGCGCTCCGCTGTTTTTTTGCCCACACCGGGAGCCTTAGACAAAGTCTTTGCATCGTTTGAAGCAACAGCCAGGTAAAGCTCCCTCGGAGAAAGGGTTCCCATTATTGCAAGTGCTGCTTTTGCGCCAATGCCGTTTACTGTAATCAGAATCTCAAACAAATCGATACTCTCTTTGTCTGAAAATCCATAAAGGCTTATATCATCTTCTCGTACAATCATAGAAGTAAAAACCTTCGCTTCTTCGCCATCCTCCAGTGCCAGCAAAGGCGACCCTAGAGGAACCTTGGCCTCAAAGCCTATTCCCGTGCTGTTTTCTATTATTACGGAGTCAACTCCGTGTGTATATTTGCGTCCCTTGATATATCTAATCAAAACAATCCTCTTTTCTCTATTTTTTAATACAATCTCTGGTTAAGCTTTCTGGTGTTTCTGCTATGTCCATGACATATTGCCGCTGCCACTGCGTCGGCTGTATCGTCGGGTTTTGGCACTTCCCTCAAGTTCAGTATGGCCTTTACCATGGCCTGAATCTGCTTCTTGTCTGCACGTCCGTACCCTACAAGTGCCTGCTTAATCTGAAGAGGCGTGTATTCGCTTATCTCAAGGCCTCCGTTTACACAGGCCAGAACTGCAACACCTCTTGCCTGACCAACCATGATGGCAGTCTTGGCATTATTATTGAAAAACAGCTCTTCTATCGCCGCTTCGTCCGGTTCATACTGAGCAATCACCGCATTCAGCTCTGAGTAAAGATGTTGAAGTCTGTAAGGCATAGGTGTCTTTGCATCTGTTGTAATAGCACCGTAATCCACCACCGAAAAGTGATTTCCGGCCATATCAAGAACTCCCCAGCCAAGGATTGCATATCCCGGATCTATTCCCAAAATTCTCATAAAAATCATTTCCCTTTATCATATGTTTAATAGCTTTACAAGCTTTTATTTCTCGCTTTTGCGTAACTTTTATTATATCATATGAACAAATGTTTGTCTATTATAAAAGGTTCCGACCCTCTTTCCGGCTTATCTTCACCGGAGTTGTGTCAAAATTACCTTTCAGTAAAACCCCTTTCCCTTTGCATAAATATCCACATATGTGGTATAATTAATTATCGAAAGAATGTTTCGCTAACGAGTAGATAAGGAGAAATTATGCGTTATTCCAGACAAAACAAAATTTTAGAACTCATTGCCAACAATGAGATTGAGACACAGGACAGACTCGCGGCACTTCTGAGAGAAGAAGGGTTTGAGGTGACTCAGGCTACAATTTCAAGAGATATCAAAGAGCTTCAGCTCGTAAAGGTTCTGTCTCCGACAGGCAAATATAAATATGCAATCAGCACTCAGCAGGATGCACCTATCTCTGACAGATTCGTAAAGATTTTCAGAGAAACTATCATTTCATTTGCTTCTGCTCAGAATCTGATTATAGTTAAGACTCTTTCCGGTTGCGGTCCTGCAGCCGGCGAAGCAATCGACTGCATCGGACTTCCTCATGTAGTAGGTTCAGTTGCCGGAGATAATACTCTTCTTATGGTTATAGATAAGGAAGAAAATGTAGAAGAAATTCTCGCAGTTTTTAACGATATGCTAATCATGAGGGCGAAAGAAAATGATAGATCGTATTAGTATTTCCAATTTTGCAATAATCGAAAATACAGAAGTCGAATTTGAAGACGGACTTAATATCATAACCGGCGAAACCGGAAGTGGTAAGTCCATTGTAATTGAGGCAATCAGCCTTGCTCTCGGAAGCCGTGCAGATTCGTCATTTGTTCGTCACGGCTGCAAAAAGGCAGTAATTCAGCTCATGTGCACACTGGAAGACGAAGAATATATAATTACAAGAGAAATATCGGCTGCCGGTAAAAACGTATGTAAGCTGAATGGTGAGCTGGTTACTCTAAATGAGCTTTCCAAGCTATGTGCAAAAGTAGCAGATATCCATGGACAGTATGACAATCAGTCCCTTTTGAATACCGACAATCATATCAAACTCGTAGATGAGTATCACAAGGATGCAATTCTTCCGATAAAAGAAGAATACAGCAAGTGTTATGATACTTACCGAAAAAAGAAATCCGAACTCAGAAAGCTCATAGAATTGGAGTCTTCTAATCTAAAGAAACTTGATTTCTATAAGTTCGAGAAAGCTGAGATCGAAAATTCCAATCTGACGCCCGGCGAAGATGATGAGCTGGGGGAACGAATTTCGTTGCTCCAGAACAGCGAAAAAATCTTTTCCGGCGCTGAAGGAGCATATAAATCGCTCTCAGGTGAAGACGGTGCTCTTTTCGAAATCGGAAATGCCATGAACCTGATTAAGGGCATCAGAATGTATTCAAAAGAGCTGGATGAGTTGTCAGAAGAAATCACAGATATCTATTACAGGCTGGAAGATTTCTCGTCTAACCTGAGAGGTCTGTGCGAAAACATCACTTTTACGCCTGATGAGCTTGACAATGCTATTTCGCGAATCAGTGTTATTGATAACCTCAAGAAAAAATATGGAAATACAATTGAAGATATTCTTGAATATTATGATAAGATTTCCTATGAGCTGAACCAGCTCGAGAACTTTGATGACGAAAAAGAAAGACTTAAAAAAGAAGAAAAAGAAGCTTTTGAGTTATTGAAAACCAAGGCTTCAGAGCTTACCGCCGCAAGGAAGGCAAGTGCAGAGGAACTGGCAAAGAAAATGGAAAATGAGCTTCACGACCTCAACTTCAATGATGCCAGACTCAGCATCGACTTCAAGGAAACAGACACACCGGAAGAAAACGGCTGTGATATTGTGGAGATTCTCATTGCAAGTAACAGAGGAGAACCCCTCAAATCCCTTGCCAAAACTGCTTCCGGCGGTGAAATTTCCAGAATTATGTTGGCGATAAAAAACATAACAGGAACTTACGATAACATTCCTACTATGATTTTTGACGAAATTGATACAGGAATCAGTGGTCTCACTGCAAGTGTGGTAGGCAAAAAGCTCCGAGAAATTTCTAAAAATCACCAAATTATATGCATTACCCATCTGCCTCAAATCGCAGCTATGGGCGATCAATCCTACAAGATTTTCAAAAAAAGCGACGATGATGCAACCTTCACATACGTTCAACAGCTCTCTGATGAAGAACGCATAGACGAACTTGCAAGACTTCTTGGCGGCGAAGTTATTACAGAAACCACAAGACAAAATGCAAGAGAACTGGTAGAGGCTTCCAAATAATTGTCTGCATCTAGGCATTCTCTGCTTTGGGCACGCCGATACTTACTGCATTCGGTTCAGCCTGATAATATGCTTTTAAACAAACAGAATCAGGCCTTTTAACAGACCTGATTCTTTTAGTTTTTGTATTACAGATGTAAATCAAGATCCCAATCTTCTACATTTGTATGTAAAAGTTCATGGGCTCTGTGTGAGTTTGGCTCGCCTAAGAATTCTTCATATGTGAGTTTCACTGCTTCATTTTCGTGGGAGAATCTTATATCAGAGAATTTGTCGAGTCCGTACAAGATTTCACCTCTTGGTTCTGCAAATTCACAGCCGTCCTTTGTCGGCTGGCCGCCGCCGCCTACGCAGCCTCCCGGACATGCCATAACCTCAACAAAATCGTACTTAACTTTGCCGGCCTTGATTGCTTCGATAAGCTTTCTTGTATTTCCAAGACCGCTTACGACTGCAACTTTAATCGAAAGACCTTTGATTCCAAATGTAGCTTCCTTCCAGCCATCCATTCCGCGAACCCCCTTAAAGCTATCTGCTTCAGGATTTTCGCCTGTTACAAGATAGTATGCACTTCTGAGGGCCGCTTCCATAACTCCGCCTGTAGCTCCAAAGATTACTCCGGCACCTGTGCCTTCTCCAAATATAGGGTCAAATTCGCCTTCCTCAAGCTTTTCTGCCTGGATGTAATCTGCACGAATCAGTCTGTCAACCTCTCTTGTTGTAAGAACAAGATCCACATCTCTGCCATGTCCCGAATCATTCACCTGCTCAACTGCACTTTCATATTTCTTTGCAACGCATGGCATCAGCGAAACAGAGAAAATCTTATCAGGATCAATTCCAAGCTTCTGAGCAATAAATGTCTTTGACATTGCACCGAACATCTGCTGTGGTGACTTTGCTGTTGAAAGGTTTCCAACCAGTTCAGGATACTGAGTTTTTACAAATCTTATCCAGCCTGGGCAACAGGATGTGAACATAGGCCATTCATATTCATCGCGGTGTTTAAGTCTTTCCACAAACTCCGAACCCTCTTCCATTATAGTCAAATCAGCCGTATATGTAGTATCGAACACATAATCAAAACCAATTCTTCTGAGAGCTGTAATAAGTTTTCCCATAGTTGCTTCTGTCCTTGCAAGTCCGAGACCCTCACCCCATGCAGTTCTTACAGCAGGAGCAATCTGAACCATTGTAATCATATCAGGCTGTGAAAGTATATCTCTCAAAGTCTTTCTGTCATCACGTGCACGAAGTGCTCCTACAGGACAGTGAGTTATGCACTGACCGCAAAGTGAACATGATGCTTCTTCTAATGTCATATTCTTTGATACGCCAACTGTTGTTCTGTATCCTGACCCGCAAAGATCCCATACGCTCAAGTTCTGAATTTTGTCGCAGACCTGAACGCATCTCATGCATTTCACGCACTTGGAAGCTTCTCTTATCAGAGGATAGTTTCTGTTCCATCTGTTAAGTTCTGCTGTATTTCTGTATGGCATATCGATAATACCCATGTCATTTGCAATTGACTGAAGTGTGCAATTTCCGCTCTTTACGCACTGTACGCATTTGCAGTCATGGTCCGATAAAATCAGTTCTAGGTTAACTCTTCTTACAGTTCTTACCTTTGGGCTGTTTGTAAGAATTTCCATGTTTTCTTCTACCGGTGTGTTACATGATGTTACCAGCTTTTCCATTCCTACAATCTCAACCAGACATATTCTACATGCGCCTATGTCATTTATATCCTTCAGATAACAAAGATGAGGTATGTTAATCCCAACATGCTCAGCAGCCTCAAGAATAGTAGTGCCCGCAGGGACAGATACTTTTTGTCCGTCTATTTTTAGATTTACCATTTTTCTTCTCTACCCCCTCTGAACGCTCCAAATCCACATGCATCACATCTCAGACATCTTGAACTTTCGGCTAGAACTTCTTCTCTTGTCATTGGAAGTTCAATTTCCTTGAAGTCGCCGCCTCTTTCCGCTGCATATCTTTCTTTGAGTTCAACTCTTCCGCGGCTCTTCTTGTCTTCTATAATAGGGCTTGGAATATCTACATCCACCGTAATTTCGTGGCTGTATCCCAGATAGCTGTCAATATTTGCAGCAGCAACCTTACCGGCAGCAACCGCATTGATTACAGTTGAAGGTCCTGTTACGCAGTCTCCGCCCGCATAAATACCTCTAACCTGGTCAACAACATTGGATTTCTTAGCCTTTATGTTTCCTCTGTATACCGGAATTCCATAAGCCTCAAAGAAGCTCAGATCCGTAGCCTGTCCGATTGCAGAAACAATTGTATCGCAAATTATTTTTTCTCTCGGAACATCTGCATCAACAGGTTTTGGACGACCGGAGCTGTCTGCTTCCCCTGCAATCTGAGGCTGAACATAAAGCCCCGTTACATGACCGTTCTTATTTACCATAATTTCGGACGGAGCCTTGAGCTGGAACAGCTGGCAACCTTCTGCAATTGCACCTTCTATTTCTTCCGGAAGTGCTGTCATATCTTCTCTTCTTCTTCTGTAAACTATCGACACTTCACTTGCACCTAGTCTCTTGGCAGTTCTTGCAACGTCCATCGCAACATTACCGCCGCCGATTACAGCTACTGTTTTGCCCTTAAAATCAGGCATAAAGTCATCTCCAATACCTCTCAGCAACTCAACTGCCGGAATAACGCCTTTTGCGAATTCTCCCGGTATTCCAATATTCTTATGGTTATGAGAGCCGATAGAAATGTACATAGCATCAAAGTTATCTTTGATTTCTTTTATTCCTTCTTCTGATTTTACGTCATAATCAGTCTTGACTTCGATTCCTGTAGAAAGAATCGCATCAATATCCCACTGCAGTCTTTCTCTTGGAAGTCTGTAGCTTGGGATTCCATAAATAAGCATACCACCAAGATGAGCTCTCTTTTCAAAGATTGTTACCTTATGACCCATTATTGAAAGATAATATGCTGCCGAAAGACCTGAAGGACCTCCTCCGATTATTGCAATTCTCTTTCCTGTATCATCCATCTTCTCAGGAACAGGAATGTTCTCTGAACAGTTATCTACAGCGAATCTCTTGATACCTCTGATGTTTACAGGTGTATCTATAATATTTCTTCTGCACTTGAGTTCGCATGGGTGCTCGCAAATAAGTCCGCAAACCGCAGGGAAAGGGTTATCCTTTCTGATCAGTCTTATTGCGTCATCGTATTTTCCTTCATGTACCAATGATACATATCCTGGAACGTCAACACCTGCAGGGCACATTCCCACACAAGGAACAGCACTCTTCTTGTACAGTACCTTGTCATCACATCTGTGATTGATTATATGTGATTCAAAATCTTCTCTGAAGCCTTCTACAGCTCTCAGAACCAGTGCTGCGGCTTCCGAACCGATTGCACAGTCCGAAGCGAGCATTATGCCCCTTGCGAGCCTCTTAAGCTCAGTCAGTATTGAAATATCAAAGTTTTTGTCCAGCGATACGATGTCATCCAGTATCATCTGAAGCTGTCCCAGGCCGACTCTGCACGGAATACATTTTCCGCAGCTCTGGGCATGGCAAAGCTTAAGAAAAGCTGCTGTCATATCAACAGGACACTGTCCTGAGGGACTTGTCTGAATACGGCGTTCCAGATCCTTGTAGAGACCCTCTACAGTTTTCTGTGCCTTATCCTTCGTTGACTTCATATAAAGTCTCTCCATGATAACTAAACCTCCATCCTTATAGTTTTCTTTTGAAGTGATTATGTTATTATACCACAAATTCAAACCGTTTCCATGTATTCTTTTTGACAAAACGTCACAACAAAACAGAGCAATCCGCACAATGCAGATTGCTCTGTAAAATTCTTATTTTTTAACCTTATTTAACAGGTTTTGGAAGTCTTTCTACAGTTGCTTCCATCAGTACGTCTGTCCATTCAAGAACATCTGCCATTGGAGCATCTTTTGCAGCAGCAAGTTTAACTTCTGCAGGTGAAAGAACTCCACCGAGGATTTCTCCGATTTCAGCATACTTGTAAAGTGGAAGTGTATCTTCCATTTCCAGTGAAATGTCAGCTTCGTCTTCGAATCCGAAATCTTCTTCGAATACGTTTGCAAGTTCAGCTGCAATTTCCCAGTTGCAGAATTCAACATCTTCACAGATTGCCTGCTCAACCGGCATTAATCTTCTTTCTGTATTAGTGTACGTTCCGCTTGTATTTGCAAATCCTGTTGCAGGGATGATTACATCAGCCTTTTCGCAAGTTTCAGTCATGTAAACATCTGATACTGCAAGGAATTCAAGACCGCTGAGATCTACATTCTTTGGATTTTCTCCAAAGATGATAAGACCCTTAACGCCTTCCATAGCTTCTGCGCCTTCTCTGATTCCCATGTCAACAATACCCTGTGAGTTATTCTTTGACTTAACTAATAGGATACCGTCTCTTGCACCACCGATATGTCCTGAAACTACAGCAATTTCTGCAAGGATTTCAGCTGCTTCTACAGTAACTACATTCTGTTCGTATACAATCATAGCTTTCTTTGCATTGCCATACATAGCTGCGATTTCTCTTGCATCTTCTGTAACTGTAACATTTTCTAATGAAGCCTTGAATGCATCGAATCCTTCTGCTGTTGAAGTCTTTCCATCTTCAACAAGAGCCTTAGCAATTTCCTTCAGGAATGTTGTATCATTTTCTACTGTTACAACCTTGCTTGCGAAGTCAAATTCGCTTCCTGCTTTAGGTGTGTTGATTACTACAACCTTAGCACCTGCTTCTGCAGCCTGCTTAATCTTGTTCCAGATTACTGCAGCGTCGCTCTTAATGAATGCAGGTACAAGGATAACTTCTGTTGAAAGAAGTTCATCGATTGTATTAGGTGAAGCATCAAGTCCAAGAACATCAACGAGCGCGTTGTGTCTGTTGTTGAAACAGAATGTCTTTGCTCCGAGAACTCTTGCAAATTTCTTCATTGCATAAGCTTCTTCGTTTGTATATCTGTCAGAAATAGCTACAGAGATTGAATCTTCACCGTTTCTAACCTTAACAGCTTCCATCTTCTTTGCAATCATAACCAGTGATTCGTGGTAGTCAGCAAGTCTGAATCCGTCACCGTCTTTAATCATAGGATCAACGATTTTGCCTTCTAGAAGCGCTGAATCGAATCCCCACTTACCCTTAGCGCAGCAGATACCTTTGTTTACATAACCTGTCTTAGCAGGGTTAGTCTTAATCAGCATGTCGCCGTATGATTCAAGTTCAAATGTACATCCCACTGAGCAGTTTGCACAAGTAGTTTCTGTGATTTCTGTATCAAGCGGAACTTCCTTCTGGATTGTAAGTCTTTCCTGAAGAGCACCTACAGGACATACAGCTACGCACTGTCCGCAGCTTTCACATCCTGACATAGCAAGTGACTGTTCAAGAGCAGGTTTTACAACTGTGTCGAAACCTCTGTTAACAAGTCCGAGAGCTCCAACTCCCATAACTTCGTCGCAGACTCTTACGCAAAGACCGCAAAGGATACACTTGTTAGGATCTCTAACGATGAATGGGTGGTTATCTTCGAATTCAACCAGGTTCTTTTCGCCGTCAAATCTTGCAGGTTCAACATCATATTCGTTAGCAAGTTCAACAAGCTTACATTCGTAGAAGTCTTTACATCCGCATTCCAAACATCTTGAAGCTTCTTTAACTGCCTGTTCTTCAAGAAGGCCGTCATAAACAACTTCTGAGAAGTTATCTTTTCTTTCGAGCGCTGAAAGCTGGTCAGCCTTTTCTCTGCAAAGTCTTTCTCTGTCTTCGAATGTCTTTTCTGTTACGTCCTTTCTTTCTACGAAGAATGGTTTTTCGTAAGTAACAGCTTCTCCTGCAAGGTAAGCATCAACAACTTCTGAAAGCTTATTAGCATCAGCAATTGATTCTACTGCGATAGAAATCTTGTCGTTACCGCAGTCACCACCGGCAAATACGCCAGGGATGCTTGTCATGAATGTACCCTTATCATAAGCGATTGCGCCCTTCTTTGTTTTGTCAACATCGAACAGTTCAGCGTCAACCTTCTGACCGATTGCAAGGATAACTGTGTCAACATCAAGAGTTTCTGTCTTTCCTTCTACAGGTACAGGCTTTCTTCTTCCTGATGCATCAGGTTCACCAAGTTCCATTACCTGGAGAACTACCTGTTTAACATGACCGTTTTCGTCCTTGATGAATTCAAGTGGGTTTGTAAGGTTCTTAAAGATTACGCCTTCTTCTTCACCCTCTTCGATTTCCAGTCTGTCTGCAGGCATTTCGTCCTTAGTTCTTCTGTAAATGTTATATACTTCTTCAGCGCCAAGTCTTACAGCAGTTCTGCAAGCGTCCATTGCAGTATTACCACCGCCAACAATAGCAACCTTTTTGCCGAAGTCGATGTGTTCGTTTCTAACTACCTTTCTCAGGAAGTCAATACCGCCGATTACGCCTTCAGCATCTTCGCCCGGACATCCAACACCTGTTGATACCCATGCACCTATACCGAGAACTACAGCATCATAATCAGCTCTGATTGTTTCAAATGAAAGATCTACACCAACCTTTGTGTTTGGAACGAGTTCAACGCCCATTGATTCGATGATGTCGATTTCTGCATCAAGAACTTCTTTTGGAAGTCTGTATTCAGGAATTCCGTATCTCAACATACCGCCAAGTTTAGGCATTGCATCAAAGATTGTTACTTCGTGACCCTTCTGTCTCAGGAAGTAAGCAGCTGAAAGTCCCATTGGACCACCACCGATGATTGCAACTGACTTTCCTGTCTCTTCTTCGATTTCAGGAATGAAAACTTCGTCTTCCATAAGAGCATAGTCTGCTGCGAATCTCTTGAGGAACTGAATGCTGATTGGTTCGTCAACAAGTCCTCTTCTGCATTCATCTTCGCATGGGTGAGGACATACTCTACCAATTGATGCAGGAAGCGGAATTCTATCCTTAATCATTTCGTTTGCTTTTTCGAATTCGCCGTTAGCGATAAGACCTACATAACCCTGGCAATCAGTTCCTGCAGGACATGCAAGTGAGCATGGAGCCTTACAATCTCCGTTGTGGTTTGAAATAAGCAACTCAAGATTAGTTTTTCTTGATTCGATAACTCTGTCTGTATTTGTATTTACAACCATGTTAGGTGCAATTGTTGTAGCACATGCTTTGCAAAGTTTAGGGTTTCCTTCTACTTCACAAACGCAAAGTCCGCATGATCCGTAAATTTTAGTTCTTTCATCATAGCAAAGAGTTGGAATGAAAATGTCGTTTTCCTTTGCAACTTCTAAAATTGTCTGTCCGGGAAAACCTGTAACTTCTTTACCGTTAATATTTAGTCTGAATTTATTCATTTCTGGTTCTCCTTTCTTACTTTCTCAAAATTGCGCCAAACTTACATGTTTCTTCGCACTTACCACACTTGATACAGATATCTTTGTTGATAGAATGCTGTTCCTTAACATTACCTGTGATAGCTCCAACAGGACATTTCTTTGAGCATGCTGTACATCCTACGCACTTATCTGTGATTTCGAAGCTAATAAGTGCCTTACATGCTTTTGCTGTACATGTCTTGTTGTAAATGTGGTCTTCATATTCGTTTCTGAAGTATTTGAGAGTTGTAAGAACAGGGTTTGGTGCTGTCTGACCAAGACCGCAAAGTGAACCGTCCTTAATCTTAGCAGCAAGCTCTTCGAGTAACTCGATATCTCCGTCTTTACCTTCACCTTTAGTGATTCTTTCCAGGATTTCGAGCATTCTCTTTGTTCCGATTCTGCAGTAGTTACATTTTCCGCAGGATTCCTTCTTTGTGAAGTCAAGGAAGTATCTTGCCATGTCAACCATACAAGTATTTTCGTCCATTACGATCATACCACCGGAACCTACGATTGCACCTGTCTTATTGATATCTTCGTATGTTACAGGAGTGTCAATCAGTTCTGCAGGGATACATCCGCCTGATGGTCCACCCATCTGAACAGCCTTAAACTGCTTATCCTGCTTGATTCCTCCACCGATTCCAAAAATTACATCCTTAAGTGCAAGGCCCATAGGTACTTCTACAAGTCCGCCCTTCTTGATCTTTCCTGCAAGAGCAAATACCTTGGTTCCTTTGGATTTTTCTGTACCCATTGCACCAAATGCAGCTCCGCCGTTAGACATAATCCAAGGAACGTTTGCAAGTGTTTCTACGTTGTTAATGTTAGTTGGTTCCTGCCAGTAACCCTTTGCTGCTGGGAACGGAGGTTTAAGTCTAGGCATACCTCTTTCACCTTCAAGTGAAGCGATAAGAGCAGTCTCTTCACCGCATACGAATGCGCCGGCACCTGCCTTGATTCTGAGGTCAAAGCTGTATCCGCTTCCGAAAATGTCTTTTCCAAGGTAACCGTTTTCTCTTGCCTGAGCCATAGCGATTTCTAATCTCTTGATAGCAAGAGGATATTCAGCACGACAGTAGATGATACCTTCTGTTGCACCCATTGCGTATCCGCCGATAATCATACCTTCGATGAGAGCATGTGGATCGCCTTCCAGTACTGAACGGTCCATGAATGCACCCGGGTCACCTTCGTCGGCGTTACATACAATATATTTGTTCTTTCCTGCGTTGCCTTTTGCTGCATTCCACTTGAACCATGTTGGGAATCCTGCACCACCTCTTCCTCTGAGGCCTGCAACCTTAATTTCTTCTATTACTTCGTCCTGAGTCATAGAAGTAACTACCTTCTTAGTAGCCTCGTATCCGCCTACTGCAAGGTATTCTTCGATTTTTTCAGGATTGATTAAACCACAATGTCTGAGAACTACTCTTGTCTGTTTGCCGAGAAACTGCTTATCTTCTTCCGAAATAGCAAATTCTTCTACAGGAGTTCCACCGATTACGTGTTCTTTTACGATTCTTTCTACTCTGTCAGGCTGTACTTTGACGTATCTTGTCATCTTGCCGTCGTCTTCGTAAATGTCTACGATAGGTTCAAGATAACATGTTCCGACACAACCTGTTATATCAAGTACAGCATCAGCGTTGTTTGCCTTTAGCTGTGCTTCAAACTCTGCCTGAGTTTTCTTAGCTCCGGTTGCGATACCGCAGCTGCCCTGTCCAATTATAATCTTCATTTGCAAACCTCCTAGCCTCTTTCCTTGAGTTCAGCAAGGATATTAACTACCTTCTCTTTTGTCAGGCTTCCGTAAGTTTCGTTGCCTTCAGCACTCTGAATCATCATTACAGGTGCAAGTGAGCAGCATCCGAGACATGCTACATTATTTAGAGTAAACAGACCATCTTCTGTTGTTTCTCCGTCCTTAATGTTCAGGTATTCGCAAACTGCTTCTTCGATCATTTCCGATCCGTTAACGTGACATGCAGTACCCTGGCACAGCATAATCAGGTATTTTCCGATAGGCTGCAGTCTGAACTGCGCATAGAATGTCGCAACACCATAAATCTTAGCCGGTTTGATACCTGTCGCATCAGAAATATGATTAATCACATCGATTGACAAATAGCCATAGATATCCTGTGCATTCTGAAGAATTGTAATCAGGCTTCCCGGTACTTTTGCGTATTTTTCGAGAACCGGGTTCAGTTCTTTGAACTGTTCATTGTTATTACTGCCGCAGCAACAATTTTCACACATGATAATTTCCTCCTACTTAGTATATTAAGATAAAATGATAAACCAAACGTATTTCCATATTATACTTTGAATTTTTGCTAAAATCAATTTTTTTTATGTGTTTAGCTTGTATACTTAAGAAATCTTTCGAGTTTTCTTATTATTTTCACAATATCAACACATAACTCTTATTTGCTTCCCGATTTCTTCTTGCTTTTGCCAAAATTCATCTCGGTTATTACAAGAGCACTCACCATCAAAGCAGCTCCCAGATATGCCTTTGGCGTAAGCACTTCTCCGGCAAAGAGAAATGCAACAATTCCTGCAAATACAGGCTCAAGAGTGAAGATAATTCCGACATGAGAAGGAGTCGTATACTGCTGGGCTATGGCCTGAACTATAAACGCAACCCCTGTGCAGAAAAGTGAAAGGAATACGGTACTCCAGACTACCGATGGTGATGCCGGAACGTGCGGCTGTTCAAATACAAATGCAAGAATCATCATGAGGGTTCCCGTTACCCCAAGCTGAAACACTCCGAGCTGATAAGCATTGACCTCCTCGTGAGAAACTGCTTTGTCCGTAATTATCAAGTCAAGTGCATAAGATACTGCACAGAGCATACACAGAAGATCTCCTTTCAGGTTATCAAAGTTAATGGAAAAATCCTGTTTAAGCGTCAGTAGCATGATTCCTATCAAACTCATAGTTACAGCCACAAGCACCTTTCGCTGAGGTTTCTTTCGAAAAAGAATAAGTTCGAAAATAGGAACAAAGATAACTGTAAGTGCGCACAGAAACCCTGAGTTTGACAAAGTCGTATACTTAACACCAAAGGTTGCACCCGTATACACAAACACAAGAGCACAGCCCACAAATAGACTGTACTTAAGGGTAGTCTTGTTCACAGACTTGAGACTTTTGAAAGAAAAGATTCCGGCAACCAGAAAGGCTCCCAAGAATCTGTACATATTGAGTGTAAACGGCCCCATATCCGCAAGTGCTATATCCATCAGATAATACGACACGCCCCAGCAAAGCGTAACCAGAACAAGCAGCATGTCAGCTCTGAACTGTTGTTTCATAAAATGTCCTCCATTTAAATAATATCAAATATGCCTTTTATATTCCTGCCACAAAGAGCTCAAGGGCGAGCTGTCCTTTCAGCAAGCCGGATTTTATGTTTGTATCCGTTTCGTAGATAGAAAGAAGAATTCTCTTAAGATCCTTGGATGAGTATTTCCTTGCAAATCCCGATAAATTCTTGAGACGAAATCCGCTCTTTCCCGTCACCTTTTCTATTTCCTTATCCGAACAGTGCCTTTCCTGCATCTGTCTGATTGAAAGCATGGATTCAATCTGTCCCGTTATAAGACTTATCAGACTGTAAATCGCATCCGGATCATCACTGACGATATTCCCTAGAAGTCGAAAAGCCTTTTCCTTATTGTTGGCAGAAACCGCATCCAGAAGTGCAAATACAAAAGTTTCCTCGTCTCGCGAAACCACCGCCTCCACATCTTCTCTCGTCACCCTGCCGTTCTCACAGTGCCACGAAATCTTGAGAATGTCATTCTTGAGATTATATAGGGTATAGTCACTCTCTTTGTTATAGTAACCGCTCAGGTCAATCAGAGGCCCTATGCAGTCCTTTGGAATTTCTATGCCGAGACTCTTTGCCTCCTTGGAAACAAAACTTCCAAGTTCTCTTTTGTCCAAATTATCAAAGTCATACAGCTCCGCTTCTTTCACCAAAAACTGCTCAAGTTTCGAAGATTTGCTCCTGCCGCTCTTGCTCAGCTTAGACCGAATCTTCTCAGACGAAAAAAATATGACCGTTGACTCATTCGGCGATTTAAGATATTCTATCAGCCTCTTACAGTCAGCCTCGCTTACACCCTTGGCACTGTTGCCCTTCAGCAAAACATAATCCCTGACCCAGACAACACGTTTCTGCGACAACATAGAAAAAGTTTCGCATGAATCAATAATATCATCCACAGTCACCTCTTCCGAATCAAGAATCACATAGTCAAAATCCGCAGTTGCCTGAGACACATACTTTTTCACAGCAGCCTCAATCGCCCACTTTATAAGGTAGCCCTCAAACCCTCGAAGGTAAATGACATTTCCCAGTTTATCTTCCTTTAGTTTTTTGTTAAACCTTTTGAAGGCATGCTCTTTTGCATTGTACATACACTAAAACTCTCCCCGTCAACATCTATACCGACAGCACCCTCCCTGTCAATCATATATAACATTATATCTTTTTTAAGAATTTTTTCAATTACTTCATCTGCCGGTTTTTGCGAACTTCGCTCCCCCGCAGAAATCACCGCAATCTTTGGATTTACCGCCTCCAAAAACTCGTCACAGCTTGCTCCTGCCCTGCCGTGATTTGATACTTTCAGGATATCGCTTTTCAGCGCATCACTTCCTTTATAATATTCCACAAGCGCTTTTTCGCCTTCGGCAGTCAAGTCACCCGTAACAAGACAAGTAACTCCGTCAAAATGGATTTTGAACACATTTCCCATTTTGCCCGGATCAAAGTCATTTACAACAGGCTCAACCGGCCACAGCACCTCTATAAAACCCTCCTTCATTCCGGTTATTTCTTCTCCTGCTTTACACCAGATTTTAGATTCCTCAACCCGAAAACAGTTTCTAAGCTGAAAAACCCCAAGATAATGCTCCTCATCCAGAGACGTCGCAAGTGTAAGATTTACCTTCTTTACTCCGTTCTTCAAAAAATAAGGTTTGAGCACTTTCTTTGCCATATTGTAATTTTCACGGCCTCCACCATCTATGAGAACATCAAAATTTTCGTATTTCACGTGCAGAGCATCTCCATAACCCACATCCAGAAAAACCAAATCAGCCCGGTCAAAGGCACTACGGCTCGTAAGTAAAAGCATCCCGCAGCTCAACAAAACAATACTGCCCCGCAAAAGCACATCCCTAAAATTTTTCCGTAAAAAATCAATATTCACCTGCTCCGAAGTAATAAAAAACAAAGCAAGGTAAAAAAATGCAATCAGACACACCGGCCACGAAAGCACATCTCTCGCCGCAGTACCATCCATATAAAAAATTTCGTTTATCCTTGCTATGATATTTCCAAGCCCTTCAATTATGTCCGTCAGCACGCAAGGAATTTTCCCAAACACAGAAAATGCAAGAAAGGAAAAAATCCCCACGGGAACATATATTGAAATCAGAAAAATCACAGGTATGTTTGCAATTATCCCGGTCAGCGATATGTAATTGAACATGTAAGCCATGTACGGAATAAGCACAATCTGAATTATCACTCCTCCATTACAATGCCTGCCCTTTACTCTCTCAATGGCTCTCGGCAAAACCGCAAGAACAGCTACTGCAAGAAAAGACATCTGAAAACTCAGCGAATATATCGAAAATGGATTCAAAAAGCATATAGCAGCCGCAACAAAACCTAGTCCCGTTGCAAGATCAAAAGGACGCTCAAGTTTATCCGCCAGCATCTTGAGAATTATCAAAAACTCAGCTCTGCATACAGATACCGACCACACAGTAACAACCCCATAAGTATACAGAAAACAGATAAACAGCACCGGAAGGATTTTTTTGCGGTATTTTTTCTGAAGTGCATTGTACACAGCATAAAGAATTCCCACATGAAGACCGCTTACTGCAAGCACATGCGCTGTTCCGTTTTTTCGAAAGGTTTCCAAAGTTTTATCATCTATTTCGCTGCTGTTCCCAAATAAAATGCCATCTGCAAGGGAAGCGCCATCCTCAGACATATGCACAAGAAAGTCTTTTTTCAGAGCAAAGAGTAGATTGTTCATTCTGTCAAGTACACCTGCAGATTCTGATACTTCTTCTATCTCAAAGTTATCACAAATATGGCTTATGCCTTCAGAATACAGATATTCTCGATAATTAAACCCTCTCGGATTAACCGCCGCTTTCGGAATCTCAAGAGTTCCTCTCAGCAAAATTTCCGCTCCCAACGGATTTTCTATATCAATCTTCCCATAAATGTCATTTGCTATGATTTTATTTTTAAAAAATAACGAATACTCACTGTCCCCGTTTATATCTCTGACTGCAAGAACATAACGACTCTTTTCTCCTTTTTTTATAAACGATGTAATTTCTGCCCTTATCTCGCATTCTTCACCTACATAACAATTTATACTGCCATTTTCAAAGTTATGGAAAAAAAGCACAAATATGCAAAATCCCACTGCAAAAGCAGCCACATGAATCCATCTGTACTCACTCAGTTCTGAAAAAACAAAAAATCCGGCTAATAATATAAATGTAAGGATTGGTAAACAATTCGCACCTTCCCGGCTCGCAAAACAGCTCGCAGCAAATATCCCTGCAATGAATAACAGATTTATCGATAATAACTTCCTTCTCATCTCAATTCTTTTTGATACCCATCTACATAATATCATCTCCTTGTACTTTTTGGAAGTTTTTTCCATTTTTTCTCATATACTCCCAAAATCTTTGCAAATCACTATTTGTTTATGGTATAATAATGTAATCTTATGTGTAAGTTACAGAAAGGAATTATTACATGAGTAAATTTGACTTTAAGAAAATGAAGGAGAACTTGAACCGACGAAAGGATTCTTCAGATTCAGCAGCAAAAGAAAAAAAATCTTTGCTGAAATCCAAAGGAAATTCTTCTGATGCGGCAGTTTCCAATAAAAAGTTTCATTGGACAAAGAAAAAAATACTAAAGGCTATCCTTGCTGTTTTCATTGCAATGATACTTGCCGTATGTGCATATGCCGGCGTTGTAATCATCCAGGCACCAAAGATTAACCCTGATGACATTTACAGTATCCTGTCCGAAAATACTATAATCTATGATGACGAAAAAGAAGAAATCGATACGGTATATACAGATGCAAACCGTGACAATGTCTCAATAAAAGATGTTCCGGACAATCTGAAATATGCTTTTATCGCATTGGAGGACAAAACATTTGAACGCCACCACGGATTTAACATAATAAGAATCTTTGGTGCAATCAAAGACGCTGTATTCTCCGGAGGCCACGTAAGCGGAACCAGTACTATAACTCAGCAGCTTGCAAGAAACCTGTTTATTCCGGATGACAGATTTGACAGAACCATCAAAAGAAAAATAGTGGAAGCCTATTATGCAGTAACTTTGGAAAGACATCTTTCAAAAGATGAAATTTTGGAGGCTTACCTGAACACAATCTACTTTGGATACAACAGTCATGGTGTTCAGACAGCTGCCCAGGCATACTTCTCCAAGGATGTTAAAGATTTGACCCTTGCCCAGTGTGCAGCCCTCGCGGCAATGCCTCAGGCGCCTAGTGACTACCAGCTGGTAGAATATATTGAGGGCGGAAATGCTGCACAATACGAGGATGTGCTAATTAAAGAAACCGCAGAAGGCATCTTTGTTGCTAATGACGCAAGTAAATCAAGAAGAGAAACCTGTCTTAAGTTCATGCTTGACCAGGGGTACATTTCCGAAAAAGAATACAAAGAAGCGGTTGACACCAAGCTCATAGACATGCTTAATCCAAACTACAACGCTCTGAATGACAAGAGTTCTTACTTTGCCGATTATGTAATCGAAACAGTAATCAATGACCTTGCCGAGAAAAAGGGCTGGGATTATGACAAGGCATGGAAAGCCGTTTACGAAGGTGGACTCAGAATTTATTCAACTATGGACAGCAAAGCTCAGACCGTAGCAGAAGATGAGCTTTCGAACTCAGCAAACTACCCTGCACTGGTTTATAGTACAGATTCTGAAGGAAATCTGATAAACAGTATGGGACAGAGTGTACTTGCAAGCTACAGCAATTACTTTGATGAGAACGGCACTTTCACATTCAGACCAGACGAAATAACAGTAAAAAAAGACAAATCACTTGTAATTAAGGTAGGCAAACGACTCAATATTTACGAAACAGAAGTAAACGGCACGACTGATTACAGCCTTGAATTCAAGTCAATGTACACTGTGGATTCAGGCGAACTTTATGGTATTGAAGGCGGATTTATCAACATTCCTGCCGAATACAAATCAAGAAACAAGAGCGGAGACCTGGTAATCAAGAAGGAATTCGTACAGGATTACCCTGACTTCTTTATTTTTAACGAAGACGGAACTGTGTCACTTCCTGCCGCTTCTTATACAATGAAAAGCAAAATCATTCAGCCTCAGGCTGCTATGACTATCATAGAAAACAGTACAGGTCACATTAAGGCTATGGTCGGAGGAAGAAATACATCAGGACGTAAGCTGTTCAACAGAGCTACAAGCCCTAGACAGCCGGGTTCCTCAATCAAACCTCTTGGCGTATACGGACCTGCAATCCAGCAGAGTTACGAAGAAGTAACCGCGGGTAAGAAACACGCATTCAAGGATTTCGGAATTGACCAGCAGGGAGCTGACCTATACGGAGATTATCTAACTGCGGGGTCTATCGTAATCGACGAACCTACAACTATCAACGGACAGGTTTGGCCAAAGAACTTCAACAATGCATTTTCCGGAGCTCAGACAATGAGAACTGCAATAACTCATTCTTATAACACATGCGCCGTAAAAGTACTTCTTCAAGTTGGTGAAGAGTATTCCGCTGATATGATTGAAAAATTCGGAATCACTACCCTTGTAAGAGAAAATGGTGCAGACGTTAACCCTGCTGCCCTTGCTCTCGGTGGTATGACAAACGGTGTAACGTCGCTGGAAATGGCTTCTGCCTATACTGTATTCCCAAATGGCGGAACTAGAAAAGATCCTGTTTGCTACACAAAAGTAACAGACAGAGATGGTAATGTAATATTAGAATCCAAATCAAAAGAACACTCAGTAATGAACTCAGGCGCCGCATGGATTATGACATCAATGCTTCAGAGTGTTGCAAATACAACAAGAGCACAGATCGGCGTAGTTCAGGTCGGTGGAAAAACCGGTACCACAGATAACGAAGTCGACCTGTGGTTTGATGGATTTACTCCTACATACTCCGCAGCATTATGGCTGGGAACAGACTACAACCTTACACTTAATGCCACATCTCTTCATACTGCTGCAATCTGGGGCAGAATCATGTCACAGATTCCTAAGGCATGCAGAGGATCATTCCCGGGAATACCCGGCAATGTAATAAGCTCCGGCGGAGAATATTTTATCGCAGGCACAGACGGAGGAAGAACAGACATCAACTCCCTGAAGGAAAAGGTAACGATTTGTACAGATTCAGGAATGCTTGCAACACCTGAATGTAAGCATGTAGAAGAAAAAGAATTCCAAAAATATGGCGGCGATGACAAGAAACCACCTAAATACTACTGTCATCTCCACAACAAGGATGTAAGCAAATATCCTATCACGCCGGGACAGACAGTTCCGCCACAGGATGATGATGATGACGACGATAAGGACGATAATAAAGACTCTGATAAAGGTGATACCAAGCCAAATACACGATCATCTCGCGATGTAGTCCTAAACAAGGACAACTAAAAAAACTGCTCTGTATTATGTGAGACTAACATCCACATGATTATTTAAAGAAAAACAAACGGTCAGTACCGGTAAGCTAATTAAAAGCTTTTGTCCGGTCTGACCGTTTTTATCTTTTTTTGTATTTCTTTGCCCTGTTTTCAGGATTTTTCGTATTTTACAGCATTTCCAGAATCTGATTCTTTGGTCTCATTCCGACTGCCTGATTTGCAATCTTGCCGTCCCTTATAACTACCAGGGTAGGAATGCTCATTACACCAAACTGACGTGCAAGTTCAGGCTGTTCATCTACATTAATCTTGCCAACCTTGATATCACTTCTCTCGGCTGCGATTTCTTCGACGATAGGTCCTACCATTCTGCAAGGTCCGCACCATGCTGCCCAGAAGTCCAGAAGAACCGGTTTATCTGATTTCATTACTTCTTCTTCAAAGTTTACATTAGTTATATTTAGTACTGCCATTTCTATATCCTCCGTTTCATTATTAACTCAATTTGTTTTATATCTCTATTATGCCCCTATTATATGACTTTAAACACCTTTTGTCCCAATAAAGTTATGTAGAGTGTAAAACGTTGAAATTTCAACGTTTCGACCGTTGTGAATCGTCTGAAAATTCCCTCTTTAGAGCCCAAAAGTTATCCTTATATACCTATGAATAACTTTCAAACTTGTATTTCAGATTGTATACGATTTTTGCATTTTCTGTGGATAAGCACATCAACCGTTGAAATTAGAAACAAATCCCCCTGTTGAAAACTCCCCTTAGAAACGGAAGATATTAAGCCCGATGCTTTCGTCCTTTACCCTGTCAACGCATCCATCAATTAAAGTAATAATCATTTCGCAAGTTGCACCGACAACTGCTTTGTTTAGGTGGCCTCCGAAGACTTCTCCCTTTTCATTACCTGCACTCATATGAAGGTGTGAATAATACTCACCGTTCATCGTATCGATTGTACCTATCAGAGATGTAATTTCGTAAGCTCCCGAAAACTCGTTTGCAATATATTCTTTTGTATCTGTCTTGTAAACGCCAACAGTAAATTCTTTGACTGCACCAAGTGCCTGAAGCTTTGCCAGCTTGATATCCTCTTTCAGAGCAATGACCTTAATCTGCTCCATGATTTCTTCGTCTCTGTCAATTCTTGCAACAATTGTGTCACCAAATCTTCTGTAATCCATAATCTTTTCCTTTCCCTTTACAGTTCAAATTTTTCAAGATCATCCGGAACCAGCAGTCTGCCCGAAAACAAATCCCTGCCCTCAGCCATGTATAATTCCTTTCGGTTTCTGATATTCTTATCCTCAGTATGATATAGCACCAGGTTCTTGACCTCTAGTTTTTCTGCAAGTTCACATGCATCCTTAACAGTCGAATGATGCTTCTGATAAGGCTTAAATTCTTCCCTCTCAGAGTAGAGACAAAAGGCCTCATGAAGAAGCCATTCACTCTCCATTGCATATTTTTCCTCGCACTCCCTGTAGGGTTCATCCCCGCAGCATGTCAGTTTCTTTCCATCATCCAGCAACATCGAAAATCCAAACTGTTTTGCCTTTGTTGAACCGATATCAAAGAAAGTCACGTCACGACCGTTAATATTCAAAGTCTCTCCGTCTTCAACTGTAATCAAGTAAAGTCTGTCGTCAATATATGCTATTTCCTTCTCCGAATAAAGCATTTCTGCCATTTCCCTTATGATGGCGATAACCTCGCTGTGACCGTAAATTCTGGCCTCTGAATCGTATTTTCCTCGACTCATCGACTGACATATCATCCTTACCATCCACATTACACCTATCAAGTGATCAACATGTTTGTGCGTTATGAAAATGTCACGAACACTTTTCCAGTCAACCCCCGCAAGCTTCAGCTGACGAAGCAAAGTATTTCCGCCGCCTCCGTCAACCAGAAGATATTTTCCGTCATCATCAAAGACAAAACATGTGTTATAGCATTCTGTCACCGATGCATTTCCGGTACCAAGCATTGTAATATTCATAAAAGTCCTCCCGGTGCAAAATTAAATAATTATACCTTCCAGGTGATCAAGCTCATGCTGACATATCTGCGCAGGCCACCCGCTCAGCTTCTGACGCTTCAGGTTCCAGTTCATACCATAATACTCAACCTCAATATTCTCGTAACGTGTTGTCTTGCGCACACCGGTCAAAGACAAGCAACCTTCTTCAGCTTCGTAAGGATTATCCTTACTTAGAAGGACCGGATTGAACATTACAACATCGAAGATTCCCATATTTACAATGATAACTCTCTTCTTTACGCCGATCATATTAGCAGCCATTCCAACACAGCCCTCACGATTCACCGCTAGCGTATCCATCAGGTCACGTCCTACCTGTATATCATCTTTAGTTGCTTCTTCTGATTTCTGACTCAGAAAAAGTACGTCCTTCACAATTGGTTTTTGCATATTAGTTTCCTTTACAATACTTAAAAATCAGAGTTATTCTTCTGATACATTATTCCATTATTATGGTGTACAGTCTTGCAATGGAGATGTTATGGTTAAATATTTTTCTCCATCCCACATAATTCCTTTCAAAACTTCATAATCGCTCAACTCATATATTTCAGAATATCTAAACTTATCATCGAAATCTGACTTGCTGGATATATGAAATTCGTATACTTTCTTTCCTTTCTGGAGAAGTAATTCATTATGAAATAGTCCTACAATCACGTACTTAGTGTCCAGAAGTTCATATTTTACTTTTCCAAAATTTGACAGAATTGCAATGTTGTTTCCCTTTTGAATTGCGAGATATCCATCAAAATAGAATTTATCTACTTCTCTGTTTACAGTATTAGCGACTCCATCTTTATCGATGAATTCCAGATTACCATTTGATTTCAAGCATAGATATGCTGAGCAATACTTTACATCACTAGATTGCGCACCTAATCTTCTCAATAAGCGTCACATCTGCCGGAAGCCAGTCAACGCTGTCCAAGGTTTCCTTTGTCAGCCACTTTGCATCTTCTGCCTCTTTGAGAACGAGATTTCCTGACACAATCTTACACCAGAAACAATCCATACTCAGATGAAAAGTCGGATAATCATATTCGATCGTATCAATGAGCTCACCTACCGAAATCTCAGTTTCAAGCTCTTCCATGATTTCTCGCTTCAAGGCTTCTTGTGGGGTCTCGCCGTTTTCAATTTTGCCTCCGGGAAATTCCCAGCCACCTTTTAGCTCGCCGTAACCACGAGCTGTAGCAAAAATTTTGTCATTGTCACGAATTACAGCAGCCACTACTCTAACGGTTTTCATATATAACTCTCCTAATCTTTAACAATGTAATCATAAATATCACTTCTTACAGGAACATCTAACCTGTACAGGATTTCAAATGCATCATCTTTTGTCTCTTCCATGCGAATAGGCATTGGTTCACCTTCTGCAAACACCTCTCCAAGAAAATAGAATTCCTTTGCCTCTTTATCATCCTTGTTCTTTCTGACAAACAGGTAGCTTCTGTTTTCCCTATCTTCCGGATTTCTTTTGTAAATGTGATCCGCATCGCCAGACGTTATTTTTCTTGGATGTTTTGACAGTGCTATCAGCGTATTTTCTGAAATAAAACGGTCTTCATACTTTATCGCATCCTCTGCCTTGTCATAATTAATAAATACAGGCATTGTCTTTGTATCACTGTCATAGAAATATCCGCCTATATTCTGTGCGTTCATATTCTTCTTCCAACCTAGCAAACGACAAACGTCCTCATATGTATACTTTTGATATAGTTGAAAACAAGTATCCTTGTATGCCTGGCTATAATTTTCTTTGTATCTATCTTCGCCAAATACCAGCAAATCCATAACCATTGCCTTGAACTCCGGATTGCTGAGCATTTCCTGAAACTCTGAAGTCAGGCTATATCCGCTTTCTTCAGTTCGCTCTATGAATATACAGTTCTTATATTTTTTACGTTCCTCCTCTTTCGGGAATTCGTTGGTAAGATTCCTATATACCGATTCTTCTGTCCTTGCCGAAATTTCTAGACCGTACTCGTCATTCATAAGTTCACCAAAGTAAGTCTGTATTCTTTCCTGCTGCTCTATCAAACGCTTCAAAAGTGCAATTTCGTGAATCCTCTTATATGCAACTAGCTTCTTTGACATATACTCTATCACTTGTGCCTCTGCATTGGAAAGTGTACATGTATAATCAGGTTCGTACTTTTTCAGAAAAGCATAATATGAACCACATTTATCGAATATTTTTGTAACATCAACAGAACCATGCTCCTTAAACTCTAGGATACTAGGAATTCTGCCAAGTTTGTATTTCAGTGAAGTATATGAATCCTTCAGAAGCTTCATGTCATTTGTCTTTGCAGTATCTATTGATGCATAAATTCTCTTTTTCGATATCTCGTCAAAATGTATAGTTGAAGCTCCCGGGATAACCTTTGCGCCTTCTCTTATATATCTTCGCATAGAGTCTTTGTTGTAACTCCTGTCTCCGGACAAAGCTATCGGAATCATAAAGTTGTTCATATAGTTACCAATAAAGTCCAGAATAACTACATATTCCTTATCCTCGTGTTTTCTAAGTCCTCTTCCCAGTTGCTGGATGAAAACTACCGGTGACTCTGTAGGTCTGAGCATTATCACCTGATTAATTTCAGGTATGTCCACACCTTCGTTAAAAATATCAACCGTAAAAATATAGTCAATATATTCATCCGAGTCAGCGTCAGCAGTGAGCATTTCAATAACTTTTTCTCTTCTTTCCTGACTATCTTCACCTGTTAAAATTTCTGTCTTGTATTTTTTGCCGTCTTTCTTGTATCTGTTGTTAAATTTCAAAGAAAGTTCTTTTGCTTCTTCTTTTCTGCTGCAGAATATAAGGCCTTTTACGCGCTCACCAGAATAGCCGAAGTACTCAGCCTTTTCCAGAACATAATCCACTCTGGCATCTGATACAAGATTAGAAAAATTTCTAAGGCCAGCATTGTCATCAAACGCTTCTCCATTAATTTCCAGATCAGTTATGCCAAAATAGTGAAAAGGACATAGCAAGTCTTCTTCAAGAGCCTGCTGGAGTCTGATTTCATAAGCTATATTATGGTCAAAAAGATCGTAAATGTCATAGTTATTAGTATCCGGACTTGCTGTCATTCCAAGCCAGAACTTCGGCTTGAAATACGACAATATTCTCTGGTAGCTCGAAGAGCCTGCATGATGACACTCATCTAGTACGATTACGTCAAAGGCGTCCTGTCTGAAATTCTCATGAGTTTCTGGTTTTGCCATCATCTGCATTGTTGAAAACATGCAGTCTGCATCCATATCCTTTTGATTTCCTGACAAAAGTCCGTAAGATTTTGCACTTCCAAATATCCTTCTATAGCTTTTAAGTGCCTGCTTTGCAATCTGCTCTCTATGAACAACAAAGAGTATTCTTTTCGGATGAAGTTCTCTCATTGCAAAAGCTGAAGCTATTGTTTTGCCAGTGCCCGTAGAGCTGCAAAGCAATGCTTTATTAGCATTTTGTTCATAAAGTTTTGTTATATTTTGCACAAAAGCAACCTGCATTTTATTAGGCTGCAGTTTGTATCTATCAATTTCAACAAGTTTTTCCTGCGCAGCTGCTTGCCTTTGCTTTCGAATCATCTTTTCTCTGAGATAATTCAACTTATATTCTTCAATAAAATCTTCAAAGCTCTGAGTCGTAGGTGCATTCCAAAGCTCGTTAAATTCACCTAAAATATCTTTAGTAATCTCACCTTGCTCGGTAGAAACAATTTTCGTATTCCACTCACGATTTCTAGTTACCGCACTTAGAGTCATATTGGAACTGCCAATTATGATTCGATACATTTCTTCCTGCCTAAAAATATATCCCTTCGTATGAAATCCGCCTGTTTCGCTGTTGGTTCTAAACATTTTTAGCTTTATATTTTTTAGTGATGCCAAGGTTTCCAATGCCTCAGGTTCACTAAAAGATAAATAATCTGTAGTCAATATTTCTCCAGGGATTTCCTTTGCCTCTAAATCCTTGAGAACCTGTAGCAATGGCGTTATTCCACTCTTTGTAATAAATGCAACACTTATTTTAAACTGGTCACATGCAGCTAATTCTTGCTCTATAGAAACTAAAACCTTCCTTCCCATTGCTGGATTATTAGAAAGAAATTCCGGACGATATGCAAGATTTGATCTATATGTTGCATCAATTGCCGCTGTCTGGAAACCATCTATGAGTTCTCTATAAAAATCCATGTACTCTGCCATCTTCCACCTCAGAAAAACTTGTAATTTAAACTGTTATACAAGCATTATATCATGACTTACAGATTACTACAATTTGAGCTTATTGCTCCTTGCTCCATTTGCAATAATCCATGAACTACTTCGACTGAACAAATCCTAAATAATCTTAAAAATCAGGCTCGCTATGTTTTGTAGCGAGCCTTTGCTTTAATATTGCATATTTTTCTATTTCAGTTTTGTCTCCCATTCAGCTTCTTTGAATCCCACAAGGACAAAATCATCACCTATAAGAATTGGTCTTTTTACCAACATTCCATTAGTTGCAAGTAAATCCAGCTTTTCTTGTTCTGTCATCTCTGGAAGCTTGTCTTTCAGTTTCATATCACGGTAGAGCATTCCGCTTGTGTTGAAGAATTTTTTGATGTCAAGTCCGCTCCTTTTGAGCCACTTGGCAAGTTCTTCAGCAGTGGGATTTTCGTCTACAATGTGTCTGCTTACATACTCAATTTCGTTATCGTCAAGCCACTTCTTTGCTTTGTTGCTTGTTGAGCATTTGGGATATCCTAAAAACAACATAACGTTTCTCCTCTATTTTACAAATGTCACCGGGTTTCCTTTTCTTACATATTCTTCTCTATTTGGAAGGCCATTTTCTGTATCAGCAAAGCCAAGGGCAAGGGATGCATAAACCTTCTCATTTTCCTCAAGACCCAGTGTTCTCAGATATTCTGTAATCACTTCGTTGTCATTCAATTTACGAAGCTGGTTAATCCAGCAGCTTCCGAGATCAAGCGCATTTGCCATAAGCATCATGTTTTCCATAGCGCAGCTGCAGTCCGGCAAGCCGTTTGAGTTGTCTGTACGATTTGCTGTCAGAATCAGTGCCGGTGCATCATAGAAAAATGCATAAGTTCCTTTTACTGACTGTTCTACTGAATTCTTTGCTGACTTGTCAAGGTCTTCGCGCCCAGCCATCTTTGCAAATTCCTGCATTACTAGATTTTTCAAGTTTTTCAGTACTTCAGGATTAGTGATTGCAATAAAGTGTGTTGCCTGTGCATTCATTCCTGTAGGTGCAAGTCTTCCTGCTTCTACAACTGCTTCCAGCATTTCGGCAGGTACTGCATCTTTTTTGAACTTTCTTGTGCTTCTTCTTGTTTTAATTACCTCTAACATTTCCCATTACCTCTTTTCTAAAAATTTCACCTAAATTTTCTGCTGCGAGTGCAGCCTTTTACAGGAATATTTTAGCACTTTTTTCTTTTTTTGTATATCTGTGCAAAACAAAACTAAGAAAAAACCGGCGTCCGTAGCCAAAACTGAGGGGGCTCAAAGGCTTCCGGAAACCGGTTCTTCTTTCACATTTTTGTGATTATATATTTTTACACACTTTCTGACTTTTTTAATTCAGTTTATCAGCTGTTTAATTCTGTCACTGCATTTACCAGCATCTCGATTGCTGCAGGAATTGCATCTTCGTCAATATCAAACTCTGCATTGTGAACGGGCTGAGTTGTATCTGTTCCGATTCCCGCATAAGTTCCGATTCCGCCGTTATCCTGAACCTTGTTGATCATAACAGAAGCATCATCTGTTCCTCCTACGTTTCCTTCAAAATAGATTTTTTCAAACCAGGAAACCTTCTTTGCTGCTCTTTCAATTACTTCCATCATTTCGTCACTGCTCTTTGCTGCAGGAACTTCCCCAAGGTCAACATATGTATATTCCAGATCATAAGATTTTGCAGCTCCGTCGAGAATATCAAACACTCTCTTTCTTGCATAAGCAGAAATATTTCTTGTCTGACCTCTGTACTCAACGCTCATAAATGCATTAGGTGCAATTGTATTAGGAGCAACCCCGGCATTCAGAATACCGACATTTACCCTGCAAAGACCTTCTTCGTGAGGTGCAATGGCGTGCATGTTCAAAGCTGCCGAGCATGTTGCAAGTAACGCATTTTTGCCTTCCTGTGAAGCTCCACATGGATGGGCGCCTCTTCCATGGAATGTTATATCCAGCTGATCATCGCTCAAGAAGTCCTTGCATCCGCATGCGATTGTATTGGAAGGAAGCGGTTTTCCCTCTGCAGTAAGAGCCATATGAACAGAAATAAAATTATTCACATCATCCAGATGGCCTTTGTCTACGATTGACTGTGCTCCGTTAAAGGTTTCTTCTGCCGGCTGAAAAATCATTCTCATTTTTCCTTTCAGGCTGTCTTTTTTCTGCATCAGTTCATAGGCAAGACCGATGCCGATTGCAGTGTGAGCATCATGACCGCAGGCATGAACGCATCCCGGATTGCAGGAGATGTAGCCTTCATCAAAGGGTCTGAATCCTTCCTTTTCCGGTTCGTCATAAGGCAGACAGTCAATATCAAATCTGAATGCGGTTACAGGACCTTCCCTTCCTGTGTCAAGCTCTGCAATTACGCCGGGATATCCCTTTGTTCTTTCCACATATTTAGGCTTTGCTCCCTGCTCAAGGGCTCTGTCCATTTCCGCTCTCATTTCTTCCGGTGAAAGAGTTTCGAGGCCAATAGTTTCAACCTTTACGACTTCATCTCCCATCAGGCAGCTGTATCCTATATTTTCAAGGATTTCAGCAATTCTTGCGCTTGTTCTGATTTCTCTCCATCCTTTTTCCGGATAGTGATGAAATTCTCTTCTATATTCAATAAACTGATTCATTTTGTTCTCATCCTCTTTTTTTCTAAATATGTCTGCATTCATCAAGTGCTTCTCCAAGCAGCTTCACTGCCTGTCTTATCTCATCTTCGGTTACATTGCTGAAAGATAGTCTGATATGACCTTTTCCTGTAATCTTCTCGTCATAAAAGACCCATCCCGGCATAATGAGAACACCCTTTTCTTCTGCAGACTTGCAAAGCTCTCTTTCGTTTATATCTTCTTCGAGAGTGCACCACAAAAGCAGTCCGCCCACAGGCTTTGCGTAGGTTATTCCTTTGTTCTTTATCTTGTCAAGCTCCTCACAGAGCGCATCCCGCCTCCGCTTATATACCTTGCGGATTCTTTCTATGTGGCTGTCAAATTCGCCTGAGTCTATATATTCGTTCAGAAAATACTGTCCCACACTGCTTACCATGGTCTCGTCAACGCTTATTGCATATCCCAGCATGTTAATAAAGTCAGCCGGACCAACCGTGTACCCGATTTTCAGCATGTACGGAAATGACAGAGTGAAAGAGTACAGATAGATAACCATTTTATTGGTATCTAGGGTGTAAAGACTTGGCAGTCGCCTTTCTTCGTAGCAGAAGTCACTTTGATAATCCTCCTCTATAATCGGAACATTGTACACATTCGCAAGTCTCAGAAGCGTCGTTCTCTTCTCAAGTGACATTGTGATTCCCGTAGGGTTGTGATAATTCGGCAAAGTATATATGAACTTCGGCTTGTGAATTCTTATGGCATCTTCCAGAAGATCCATTCTCATTCCATCATTTTCCATCGGTATTGTTACAATATTAATTCCACGATTGTAGAAAATACTGAAATTGTCTGGTACAAGAGGAGCCTCTGCGATTATACAGTCGCCCTCCCGCAAGTAAAGCATCATGAGATAGCCGATAATCTGATTTGTTTCTGACAAAATCTGAACATTTTTTGGTGTCACATAAATATTTCGGTCGGACAAAAGCCTGCATATGTTCTCTTTCAAATGGTCGGTTTCGGCCAGAAAGTCAGTGTACTTTCCTTCGCTTTTTCCGAAAATCCTATCCAAAACAGGTTCCATATTTGTAACAGGACTTATGCTGCAGTCCATAACCATGCCGCTCATACATATAACATCATCTCGCTCTGACTCTAGAAACAGCTCGTTAAAACGCTTCTCAGCTCTACGGTATTCGTATCTGAAGGCCTTTTCGAGGGGGAAGAATCTCTTTCCGAACTCCGTTATATCTCTCGGAGTTTTAACAAAGTAGCCCTTGGGCTTTTGCCTTGATGATATTACAAGTTCCTTTTCCATAAGCACGTCGTATGCTTTGATTATCGTATTCCTGTGTACAGAAAGTTCTTCTGCAAGCTTTCTCTCTGCGGGAAGTTTGTAACCCGGCATCAGCTCCTGAGAATATATTTTTTCTGAGATTTCCTCTGCAATCTGCCTGTAAACAGGTATGCGGCTTTTTCTGTCAATTGACACCTTCATGATGTTTATTCTGCCTTTTCTTTCTTTACTTTCTTCATGTATCTATCCCATACAACCAGCATCAGAATACCGATTATCATAATAATAACCATTCCAATGAACATATAACGATAACCCAGATCCCCAAATTTGTCAAGAAGAATACCTGAGATATATGGGACTGCCATTTCAGGAAGGTAACCGATTGTGCACACAAGGCCGATTGCTGTACCTGCCACACGAAGTGGAATTCCGCCTTCATCCATCATGGAGAACACAAGGCTGTATCCGCCGTACATACCCAGGTAGATCATAATGCAAATTATGATAAATACTGTTGATGTCATATTACCCATCACAAGGAGAAGTAATGTACCAATTGCCATCAGTGCAAATGTTACATAAAGAACTCTTGATCTTCCGATTTTGTCAGCAATGATTCCGCTGCCGAATGCCGCTACCGGACGAACCCACTGTGCCGCTGCTGTTACAAAAGCTCCTGCTGTAGCAGCCATGCCGAAAGTTGATGTTGCATATGGTGTGAAGTACCAGAATGCGATATTCATTACATATGCGCAGCATAGGATTGCTGAAAGAATCCATACAGCCGGCATCTTGATAACGTCTTTTACCTGTGAAAGGCTGATTTTGTCGTTTCTTTCTTCTTCAACAACTGTGTCTTTCTGTGGCTCTTTCATCAGGAAGAACAGTGCAATACCAAGTACGATTGCGATTACTGAGTAGTAGATGATTACTGAGTTCAGACCGCCCAAGTCTCCCATTTTCTTCTGGAAGAAATTGAAAATTGCAAGGAAGCAAACTGTATCGATTGCATAAACGATTCCGCGGCCCCCATCCATAAATCCGTAAGCCTTGCTCTGTTCGTTTTCACTTGCGATTTCACGAAGGCTCTTCAGAAGTGAAGGCCAAAATGCAAACAGTGATGTGAATCCCCACAGTGCATAAATGGCAAGTAGCATTGCATAGCTTGGATTGAACAGATGCAGGATTCCTCCAACACCTGTCAGAATCAGTGATGTAGACATAAGCTTTCTTGTAGAAACCATATCTGCAACAACTCCGCCAAACAGGTATGAAATCATACCGAAAAGGCCGAACATTGCTCCAAACATACCCATCTGTGTGTTTGTCAGATGATAAGTTTCAAGATATGCGTCATAAAAATATGATCTGAAATATGGCAGACCGTAAATCATCGCTCCTGCGATTGTAATTAATACCAGATGAAACATGTGCTTCTTAAGTTTTGATTCTTGGTTTGGTGTTTTTACTTCACCCATTTTTTTCACTCCTTCAAATTCAATAAATTTTATAATTACGTGTGTTTTAAGCTCTCAACAACGTCTATATAATATCAAAATGCTAGACAATATAAAGTACCAAAAAAACAAAAAACCACTTTTTTGTAGTCCAAAACCTCATTTTTCTGAATAATCAAAGCACATTTACGTTATTGACCATGCAGCTGAAACCGTTGAAATAAAAAAGGTTTGGGACTTTTTTACGTTCTCCAAACCTTAATCTTTTTTAAATAAAATTTTCTAAATATTTTTTTAAAAATCGTATCTTACTATCTCGCAATTTCCGACACCGAATGAAGCATATTCCTCATTTGTCATATCCGAAAAATATGATTTTACCACTCTGGAAATCCCATTGTGAGCAACTAGAATATATGTCTTTTCTTCCGCCTCTTCTTTGATTTCATCCAGCAGATTGTAAACTCTCTGAGCTACTCTGAGGGTTGATTCTCCCCCGTCATAGCTGTAAACAAAGCTTTCTTTTGTTTTTTCGAATTCTTTGCTGTCTCTCGGAGTTGATTCCCATCTTCCGAAATGCTGCTCCTTCAGTCTGGGTTCCATAACTGCAGGAATCCCGGTAATATCTGAGATATGCTTTGCTGTGTCAGCGGCACGCATCAGCGGTGAATGAAGAATCGCATCGGCTTTGATACCTGCCTCCAGAATCTTCTTTCCGGCTTCAAATCCCTGTTTATGTCCCACTTCTGTCAGCTCAACATCTGTCGATCCGCAAATCTTGTTTTCCACGTTCCACACGGTTTCGCCATGTCTGATAAAATACAAATGTCCCATTTCCTGTCTCCCCTTTTTTTCCTTATTTTATGATGCCGTTAAAGTCCTGAACTCGCTTTGCAACATCTTCCGCCTTAAATACTGCTGATCCGGCAACGAAGATATCAACGCCGCAGTCCTTCAGCATTTTTGCATTGTCAAGAGTAACTCCTCCGTCTACTTCAATAACAAAATCAAGATTTTTTTCTTCTCTTATCTTTGCAAGCTCCCTGATTTTTTCGCAGGCAACAGGTATGAACTTCTGACCTCCGAATCCCGGATTTACTGACATTACAAGCACAAGGTCAACATCCTCAAGAATGCATTCAAGTGTTGATACGGGTGTTGCAGGGTTAAGCGCAACTCCGGCCTTTACTCCGAGGTCTTTGATTTTCTGGATACTTCTGTGAAGGTGAACCGAAGCCTCCTGGTGTATTACAATAAATTCTGTTTTTTCTGTTACAAAATCCTCAACATACTTGTCCGGATTCTCAATCATAAGATGTACGTCATAAGGTGCTGTATCGTGTCTGTCAAGTGACTTCATTACCGCTGCACCAAAACTGATATTAGGTACAAAATGTCCATCCATTACATCAATATGAAGATATTCCGCTCCGGCTTTGCTGACAGAAACAGCATCTTCTCCAAGTCTTGAAAAGTCAGCCGAAAGAAGTGACGGTGCTAGTTTTCCCATTTTATTTCCTCCATCTCTGATTCAAAGATCAGTACTTTTTCCTCTTTCTGATTTCTTCTATATTCGAAATATATGATTTGTATCGCTCCTGCGAAATTTTGCCTTCTTCAACTGCAGCTCGCACGCTACAGTCAGGCTCCTTAAGGTGTCTGCAGTCATCAAATCTGCATCCTCCCGCATATTTTTCTATCTCCGGATAAAAGGATCCAAGTTCGCTTTCTTCCACATCCAGAATATCAAAAGAAGTGAATCCCGGCGTATCAAAGATTCTGCCCTCTCCGCTTTCGAAAATTTCCACATGCCTTGTGGTATGCTTTCCTCGAGATGTCTTGGTGCTCACATGACCCGTTTCCATGTTTGCCTCCGGCACCAGCAGGTTTATCAAAGTCGATTTGCCTACTCCCGACGGACCTGCAAATGCAATAGAGCCGCCTGATATGTGCTTTTTCAGCTCAGCAATTCCGTCACCTGTTTTTGCACTGACAAAAACCACCGGATAAACTCCGCCGTAAATTTTTTCGATGTTTTCAAGAAATTCCTTCTTTGCAAGGTCTGCTTTGTTGATACATATAACTGCATCTGTATGATTTTTTTCGGCCATTATAAGGAATCTGTCTATAATTTCAAAGTTAGGTTTCGGTTTTGCCGCTGCTGCAACGATTATAAATCTGTCCACATTTACAATAGGCGGTCTGATAAAGGCATTTCTTCTTTCCTCTATCGAATTGATTACAGAATCGCCGTCTTCTCTGATTTCCAAATCTACATAATCGCCTACAGCCAGGGAAAAACCGTCCTTTTTTAAAAGGCCTCTGCCTTTTGCTCTAAACACGCCATCGGCGGTCTTTACATAGTAAAAACCACCGATGCCCTTAATTATCAATCCACGCATATTAAGTTCTCTCTAACTATTCAGTGCCTTCTTCATCTGTGCCGCCGGTTTCACCACCTGACTCGGTTGACTTTTCTTTGGCTACCACAATATTGATAGAAGTTCCCTTTGCAAGTTCAGTTCCTTCAGCATACTGCTGTTCCATAACAACGCCTGCTTTGTATGTATTGCTTTCGCCGTAAATTACTTCTCCAACTGTAAATCCTGCACTTGTTATTGCTGATTTAGCAGCTTCAACGGACAGTCCTGTAAGTCTCGGAACTGTTGGTTTTTTCTTGCCTTTGCTTACTACAATATCTACACGGGATCCTTCATCAGCGCTTGAACCTGCGGATGGAGTCTGCTCGATTATGATACCTTCTTCCGCATCGCTTTCCTTATATGATACGCTTCCAAGCTTATATCCATATTCTGCAAGAAGTGCGTCTATCTCTGATTCTGATGTAAATGTTTTGTTAATCAGGCTTGGTACAACTCCGCTCTTTTCACCTGCGCTGAGCATTACAGTTACAGTTCTGCCCTGCTTGATTCTTGTTCCCTTAAGAGGTGTCTGAGAAACAATTCTTCCTTCTTCAATTTCAGTACTTGGAACTTCTTTTCCTTCTTTGATTTTGAGTCCCAGTGCATCAAGCTCTTCTTTTGCCTCATCATAAGTCATGTTCTTAAGATCAGGAACTTCAACTTCTTCTCCGCTTCCGCCTATAACACCGGTAGCATAAAGAACACCGAATACAGCTGCAATAAGTGCAATTGCACCTATGACACAACCAATGATAATCTTTTTCTTCTTAGCTGCCTCTTCATCTTCTGTCTTTTTCTTCTTGTTTTTCTTTGACTTCTTGGATGGTTCGCCTACAAGCTTGTTAAGCTCATCGTCGTCATCATGAGAAGCATCGTTCTTAGCAGAGAAAATATCATTTCCCACTACCTTTGATACGAATTCTATGTTTTCCAATTCTTCAATCATTGCATCTGCACTGCTGTATCTGTTTGATGGCAACTTGTCTGTAGCTTTCATTACAGCCTTTTCCAATGCCGGAGGAAGACCTTTTACATATCTTGAAAGTGGCGGAATATCATCGTTTATATGCATCAAAGCAATCTGCACCGCATTGTCCCCATCAAATGGAACTCTTCCTGTAAGCATTTCGTATAATACGATGCCCAGAGAATAAATATCAGATCTCGCGTCTACATTTGAACCCTTTGCCTGTTCAGGTGAGAAATAGTGAACTGAACCCATAATCTTGTTTGATTCAGCCACCATAGTGGAATTGCTTACTGCTTTTGCTATACCAAAGTCTGCAAGCTTTGCTACGCCTTCTTTTGTAATCATAATATTGTGAGGCTTTACATCTCTGTGAATTATATTATTTTTGTGCGCAAGGCTGAGAGCTGAAGCAACCTGTTTTGTTATTTCAATAGCAGTCTTGTATTCGAGAGGTGCCTTTTCCTCAATAATCTCACTGAGCGGTCTTCCGTCAACAAGCTCCATTACTATGTAATTAATATTTCCTTCTTTACCTACATCATAAATGCTCACAATGTTTGGATGCTGCAGTCCTGCTGCGGCCTGTGACTCTCTCTTGAAGCTTTCCAGAAACTGCTCGTCCTTTGTAAATTCCGGTCTCAGAATTTTGATTGCAACATATCTGTTAAGTAATCTACATTTTGCTTTGTAGACAACGGCCATTCCGCCTTCGCCTATCTTTTCTATTAATTCATATCTCCCTGCAAGTAATTTACTCATTTGATATCTTCCTCCATTATTTTTATACATACTACGGTTATATTATCATGGCCTCCGTTTTCGTTTGCTCTGTCTACCAGCCTGTCACAAGCCTCCTGCATAGACAAACCTCCCGAAATAATTCCGGTCATCTCCGTTTCTTCGATCTCACCATAAAGACCATCCGTACATATCAAAACTATGTCTCCTACTTTTGTGGATACCTTGAAAAAGTCAGGCTCCACATTTTCTTCCGCTCCCACTGCCTTGGTTATCATGTTGCGATTTTCGTGGGTTTTTGCCTCCTCCTCAGTGATAAGTCCTTTTTTTACCAAGGTGTTCACATATGTGTGATCTTCTGTTATTTGCGTAAGCTTACCGCCTCTGCAGATATATGCCCGGCTGTCACCTATATTCATTATGTACAGTGAGCTTCCTGCAACATATGCGGCAACAAGGGTTGTTGCCATACCTTTGTTTTCTTCGTTCTTCTTCGACAGATCAAAAACAGTAAAGTTCACATGCTCTATGCACCTGAAAAAGTAATCTCTAATTACTTTACTGCTTTTCAGACCATCAAGAGGATTCCGGCAGATGTAATCCGCTACTTTTTTGACCGCTGTTGAACTGGCCAAATCTCCGGAGTTTTCTCCACCTACGCCATCTGCCACAACAAATACACCCTCATCGCTCATAACGAAACATGCATCCTCGTTGGCAGTTCTCCTGACGCCCTTGTCTGTCCTCAATCCGACATCCATCAAGCTCCTCCTATACCATCTTTCGCCTTTTCCATCAAAGCCACAAAGAACCCATCGCTTCCGTCTGTATCCGGCATCAGCTGCCTCTGCTCAAGAAGTTCAAACTCTCCGTTCTCTGATAAAAACTTTTTTATAACGTCTTCGTTTTCCAATCTGTTGATTGTACATGTGCTGTAAACAATCTTTCCGCCCGGTTTCAGATACCTTCCGGCATTCTCCAAAATCCTGAGTTGAAGATTAGAAAGCTGATTTATATCATCCGGCTCATCCTTGTATTTGATCTCCGGTTTTCTTCTGATTACACCAAGCCCCGAACATGGCACATCACACAGCACCTTGTCCGCAGTTTCAATAAGAGCTTCATCCAGCTTCGCTGCATCTCGAACCTGTGCATCTATTATCTCGATTCCAAGTCTCTTAGCCTGCTTATTTATCAGCTGTACTCTGTGCTCATAAATATCAAATCCTTTTATATTTCCCCTGTTTTCCATGATTTCTGCAAGAGCACAGGTTTTTCCTCCAGGCGCTGCGCACATATCTATAACCTGCTCTCCCGGCTCCGGTGAAAGGGTAATTGCTGCATAAACAGACTCTTCGTTCTGAACAGAAGCATAGCCCATCCTGTATATGTCCGTTTCCAGAAATCCACTTCCCTTTATGAAAACAGCGCGGTCTGCAAGACTGCTTTTTTCTGTCTCAAATCCGAGCGCCTGAAGCTTTTCTGTCAGCTCGTTCACATCTGTTTTAAGAGTATTTACTCTCACTGTAACCGGTGGAACACTGTTTCCGAAAGCAAGAATCTTTTCGCATCTTTCGCTCCCGAACTGTTTAAGCCACAGCTTCACTATCCAAAGTGCACAAGAATATCTTACAGACAGATACTTAGCCTCATCCTTTTCTCTGTCCGGAAGTTCTATACCTGCACCTTTTTTTAGGTAACCTCTCAAAACCCCGTTTATAAATCCTTCTCTTCCTCTGAGCACCTTTCGCGCCAGCGAAACCGTTTCGTTAACAGCTGCATATTCCGGAACCGAATTCATAAATTTTATCTGATAAATCCCCATTCTTAGAAGGGTAAGTGCGTCTTTTTTGATTCCCTTAAGGCCTTTTGCCGCAAGTTTATCAATTATGTAATCGAGATAAATCCGGTTTTCAGTCACGCCATATACCAATTCACGAACAAAGGAAGGTGAAGGCGGATTGCCCTTTTCTATCGTCTTATTAAGTTCAATATTAGAATACGATTCATTCTTTTCCATTGCAAAAAGAACTTCGTATGCCGCTTTTCTGTTTAAATCCATAATACCTCTGTTTTATTTGAGTATTGTACCTTTTTCCATCTTGTTGCCTCTGAGAAAAGCATCTGCATCCATTGCCTTTTTTCCCGGCATCTGAAGCATTTTGATTCTCAGAATACCTTCTTTGCAGGCAACATCTATTCCCTCTTTGCCTGTTGCAACAACACAGCCCGGACATTCTGCACTCTGTCCGGAAAGAACTTCGGCTTTTCTTACCTTCATGTTTGCATCGCCATATATGCAAAACGCACCCGGCCATGGATCAAAGGCTCTAATCTGTCTTTCGACTTCAACTGCTGTTTTAGCTGCAAAATCAATTTTGCCATCTTCTTTTCTGATCATTCCTACATAATTAGCCTGTGATTCATCCTGCTTTTCCGGAATAATTTCGCCCCTTTCAACCTTTGGCAAAGTCTCAACCAGAAGCTCTGCACCAAGTTCCGAAAGTTTGTCATGAAGTTCATCGCAAGTCATTCCTTCTATGGAAATTTCTCTCTTTGCAAGCATATCACCTGTATCTATGCCTTCAGCCATCTGCATTATTGTAACACCGCTCTTTTCTTCTCCATCCAGAATAACATGCTGAATCGGTGAAGCACCTCTGTACTTTGGCAAAAGAGATGCATGAACATTGATACATCCAAACTTCGGAAGCTCCAAAATCTCTTTTGGAATAATCTGTCCATACGCAGCAACTACGATAACATCCGGATTATAGTCACTGATCAGATCATAAACCTCCTGATTACCCTTTACTCTTGTCGGCTGAACAACGGGAATATCATGCTCAAGTGCCAGAGCCTTGACAGGAGTTACTGTAACTTTTCCTCTGTTTCTGGCTTTGTCAGGCTGGGTGAATACATAACCGATTTCGTATCCAGCCTTAATCATTGCATCCAAAGAATACATTGCATATTCCGGAGTTCCCATAAAAATTGTTCTCATATATATTCTTCCTCCCGTATATTCCTATTCTTCAGACTGAAGTTCGCTTTCGTGTACAAGATTGCGAGCCTTGTCCTTAAACAGAATACCGTTCAGATGGTCATTTTCGTGACACATAACTCTTGCATGGAAATCTTCGAAATCGTAAACTTTTTCGTTTCCGTCAAAGTCCAGAGCCTTGATTTTGATTCTCTGAGGTCTTTCCACAATTCCGATATATCCCGGTACCGAAAGACATCCTTCTGAATCTTCCTGGCTTCCTTCCGCTTCTAAAATTTCAGGGTTAATCATGTAATAAACTTCGTCCGGTGCAGGTTCTGCAACAAACATTCTTCTCATGATTCCAACCTGCGGTGCCGCAATACCAACGCCGCATTCCGCTCTCATAGTTTCTAACATATCCTTCAAAGTTTCTCTAATTCTGTCTGTTACTTCAGGTACCTCCCTGCAAGTCTTTCTTAAAATCGGATCTCCTTCTGTAACAACATTTCTAAGTGCCATTTTTTAACCTCCTAAAACGTACTGTATGGATTTACATCTATTGTCATCGACACATCCTCGTGCTTTTTGAACAAATAAATGCCAAATTTTCTAAGCTCGAAAACGTATCTGTTTCTTTCCCCTTTGGGACATTTTATAAGAATGTTATATCTGAAACTGTCCTGACCCTTGAAACTCCAGGAAAGTTTCGGTTTAAATATATTGCTTTCGTCTTCGCAGACCTTGTTTTTTATCATGTAATCACGGCAAATCTCCGCCGAAGCTAGTGCATTTTCCTCGCTTTCGGACGTAAATTCCACCATAATAAGATCTGCAAAAGGCGGATAATTCATAAATTCACGATGAGCAATCTCCGTCTCATAAAAATCTTTGTAGTTATGATTTGCCGCCGCCACTATGGCAAAATTGTCCGGGTTGTATGTCTGCACAACCACGCTGCCTTCTCTTTCTCCTCGGCCGGCACGACCTGAAACCTGGGTAACCAGCTGAAAAGTTCTCTCAGCCGACCTGTAATCAGGAATATTAAGGCTGGAATCCGCAGCGATAACGCCTACAAGCCCTACATTTTTAAAATCAAGGCCCTTTGCAACTAGCTGGGTTCCGATCAGTATATCGGTTTTCCCCTTAGAGAAAGCCGTAATTATCTTGTTGACCTCCCTGCGACTCTTCGCACTGTCAAGGTCAAGTCTTTCGATTGTTTTGTCCGGAAAAAGCTCTTTTGTGAATTCCTCAACCTGCTCAGTTCCGACACCAAAGTATTTGATATATTTGCTCCCGCATTCCGGGCAGACCTTCGGCAAAGGATGTTTCTTGCCACAGTAATGACATATGCATGCGTTTTCCTTCTTGTGATAAGTCAGGGAAATTCCGCATTCTTTGCACATCAAAACCTCTCCGCACTCTCTGCAGGAAATAAAAGTTGAATATCCTCTTCTATTCAGAAACAGTATAACCTGCTGCTTATCATCCAGAGTTTCTTGGATTTTTTTGTAAAGCCTGTCGCTAAAAAATCCTCTGTTTCCGTTCTTGAGCTCTTCTCTCATATCCACAATATCAACATGAGGAAGCTTTGCTCCGTTATATCGTTCTTTCATTTCTATGAGTTCATAGATACCATCCAGAGCCCTCCTGTATGATGCAACAGAAGGCGTCGCACTTCCAAGAACCAAAACAGCCTTGTGATAAATTGCTCGTTTGAGGGCAATATCCACTGTCTCATACTTTGGGGTCTGGTCCGACTTGTATGTCGCCTCGTGTTCCTCATCCATAATTATGAGCCCTATATTTTCAAGGGGAGCAAAGACGCCAAGCCTTGCGCCAATAACCACCTTTGCTTCTCCCTGTCTTATTCTTACCCACTCATCAAAGCGTTCGCGCCCCGTCAGCTTGCTGTGAAGAATTGCTATATTCTCGCTGCCAAATCGCCCTATAAACCTGTCCGTAATCTGCTTGGTCAAAGCGATTTCCGGAACCAGCATCAGAGCCGTCTTTCCCTTCTTCAGAACCTCCGAAATCGCCTGCATATACACCTCAGTCTTGCCACTTCCGGTAACGCCATGAATAAGGAAGCTCTTTTGCTTACCCGCTTCAATAGCTTCACTTATTCTGCCGCAGGCAGCTTTCTGTTCCTCAGTCAACGCCTTTATATTAAGCTCTTCACCTTCGATTCCCTTGAGAGGCTTCTTTTCTTTGCCACTTTTTGCAGGTTTTCCCTTTGGAACAAAACATCTGACAGCATCATAATATTTGATTCCGTATCTCTGCTTCATCCACATGGCGGTCCGGATCATCTCTTCATTCAGTGACAAAACCTCGTCCTTTGAGATAATCGGTTTGATTTTTTCCTCTGCAATGTCGGGTTTTTCACATTCTCCGAATACATATCCACGCTTTTCTTTTTTGCCTCTGCTGAAAGAAACACTTACCAAATCGCCGGTATTCACAGAATCATCGGCACTATATGTAAAAAAGGTGTCTGTATATCTGCTGTTGTTGTCAATTACTACATTTACATATTTCACCATGACTCTCCTTAATTTTTAAAATCTGTTTACAGCAGGAAAATGTTGTTTTTTCTGCATTCTTCAATCATATCATCAGGCCATACGGATACCTGAACTTCTCCGATATGAGCCTTGCGCAGGAAATACATACAAAGTCTGCTCTGTCCGATTCCGCCTCCGATAGTATATGGAAGCTCGTTTTCCAAAACTGCCTTCTGGAATGCCAGTTCTCTTCTGTCATCAGCACCGGCAAGTTTCAGCTGTCTATCCATTGCTGCTGCATCAACTCTTATACCCATGGAAGATACCTCGAACGGAATGTTCAAAACATCATTCCAAAGTATAATATCGCCATTCAGTTTCCAGTCATCGTAGTCAGGAGATCTTCCATCATGAGGTTCTCCGGATTTCAGCGCCCCACCGATTTTTTCGATAAATACAGCTCCGTGAGCCTTTGTAATCAGCGCTTCCCTTTCCTTTGGAGTCTTGTCAGGATAAAGATCTTCCAATTCCTGCGTAGTTATGAAATAAATTTCGTTTGGAATTTCTGTCTGCACTTCTCTGTACAGTCTGTTTACGTAATCTCCGAGATTTTTTATTGCGTTGTAAATAGTAGTCACTGTCTCATGAAGATATTCAGTAGTTCGCTGTTCCTTGGTAATTACCTTTTCCCAGTCCCACTGGTCAACATATACGGAATGGATATTGTCAAGCTCCTCGTCTCTTCTGATTGCATTCATGTCAGTATAAAGTCCGTGTCCCGGCTTGATTCCATATTTTCCGAGAGCCATTCTCTTCCACTTTGCAAGGGACTGCACGATTTCCACTTTCTTTTCGTCCATATCCTTTAGAGTAAATTCAACTCTTCTTTCGACTCCGTTCAGGTTGTCGTTAAGTCCTGTTTCAGGTGCAACGAACAAAGGTGCCGAAACTCTTCTGAGGTTAAGTCCGTAAGCCAACTCCTGCTGGAAGTAATCTTTAATCTTTTTGATTGCCCTCTGAGTTTCCAGTGGCTGAATTACCGGCTTATAGTTTTCCGGTTTAATTAGGTATGACATAATCTTTCCCCTCCTTTTGGGATCTATCTTTTTGAATACTCGCAGCCGCAATAATTCTGCCTGTAAAGCCCATGTTTTTTCGAAAGCTCTATACTTCTCTGAAATCCCGCCTTTTTCTTAAAATCCATATCAAGAAATCTTATTTCGTACCGCTCTTCCATCTGTTTGCCAAGTTCAGAAATAAGTCTGTAGTTCTTGTGGGGACTTACAGTCAAAGTCGTTGCAAAAAAATCGTATCCATTTACCTTTGCGTACTCAGCCGTAGAAGCAAGTCTCAGTTTGAAACATTCTGTACAGCGCTTTCCACCTTCAGGCTCAGCGGCATATTCTGCTGCCACATCAAAGTATTCCCGCGGATCGTATTTTCCTTCAACGAACATTATTGCTGCATCGTATTTTTTTTCTTTATTGAATTCTTCTATAAATTTAATCTGGTTTTCTTTTCGAAGTTCATATTCCTCATTATCTGTAATACACGGATTGTAAAAATATACACATATCCTGTAATCAGGTGCCAGTCGCTCTATTACAGATGTACTGCAGGGACCGCAACAGCTGTGCAAAAGCAACATCGGCTTGGAAATATTGAATTCTATATTTTCGCATATATCGTTTCCCACTCTGCCTGCCGGAGAACCCGAAGCAGGTGCAGCTTGTGACATATCTTTTCTCATTATCTGTGCTCCCCCTATTGACTAAATTTTTACCCATTGTATAATACTTAATTATATCATAAGCAAAATTCAAATTAAAGAGGTTTAAGAATGAATACGAACATAAATTCCATAAGCAGTTACCTAAAAAAAGAGTTCGGAACCAAAACAATCAAACTGTCTCTCGACGGCGGTTTTACATGTCCGAACCGAGACGGAACAAAAGGCTACGGAGGCTGTCTCTTTTGCTCTGAATCGGGTAGCGGCGAGATGGCCTCAAACATCGAAGATCAGATTCAGCTGCTTTCCGAAAAGTGGCCCAATGCAAAATATATCGCATATTTTCAAAACCACACAAACACCTATGCTCCCGTAGAAGAGCTCAGAAAAAAATACAAAGCAGCCCTCGACAATCCAAACATATCCGGCATTGCAATTTCAACGAGACCTGACTGTCTTGGTGATGATGTTCTGGATCTTCTTGACGAAATAAATCAGAAACACTTCATGTGGGTTGAACTGGGTCTTCAGACAATTCATGACAAAACCGCAGACGCAATGAATCTTTGTTACAACCTTGCAGACTTCGACAGAAGCCTTGCAGAGCTCAAAAAAAGAAATATCAAGACAGTGACTCATCTGATTCTCGGTCTCCCGGGCGAATCCAGAGAAGACATGTTTGAATCTGTAAAATACGTCTGCAAAAGCGGTATCTGGGGTCTCAAACTTCACCTTCTGAATGTTGTAAAAGGCTCCCCGATGGAAAAACTCTATCCCACATACAACTCATTCGATTCAATCGAAACTTATGTGAATTTTGTATGTGACCTGATAGAAATAATTCCGCCGGAAATCGTAATCCACAGAATGACAGCAGACGCACCGCGAAAAATCCTTATGACGCCGGAATGGAGTTACAAAAAAAGGACAATTTTAAACGGAATACATAACGAATTGAGAAAAAGAAAATCATACCAAGGCTCCAAACTTATATAAGGAGACCAGCTATGAAAAGTCAAGTATAAATTAGAAAAAAATTATCTTTTCTTATCGGTGGTAAAAAAGGGTAACTTTAATAAAGCTCCC
>CALHKP010000064.1 GCA_938034165.1 uncultured Clostridia bacterium
TGCCATCTTCAAGGATGTATTGCGAACAATTCCATGTTAGCAGATATACGATTAATCGTGTTTTCGAAGCATTGAGGGCGGAAGGACTGGTTGATATTCAGCCTCGCCTTGCGCCGATTGTTGTTTCAAAAAAAGATACCTGTAGTTCATCAAATATTGTTTTGGAGATTCTAAAGCAAAAGGAAAGCATTTTACAGGTATATCAGACTTTTGCTCTAATACTGCCTTCCCTTATGGTTTTTGCTTTGCAGGGGTGTGATGTGGAGATAATGCCTCACTATAAACAGGCTATGAAAGCATTGCGTTTGGGATATACCCCTTGTGGATGGCGTTCTCTTTCTAAATTAGGATATGATATATTAAGAATAGGTGGCAATTCCCTGTTCAGCGAGCTCTACTCTTCATTCTGCCTTTCCAATAAGCTTACTTTTTTTACAGAAGAGTGCCCCTATTTCTCTAAACACTTTTTACAGGGTTCTGTGTCTGTAACCGGGGTTATTATTGATACATGGAAAGGCGATGACCCGTCCATAAAGTACAACCAATTATCAAATATTTATAAAAGACTCGCAGATTCCATTGAAAGCACATTAAAATACTTGTCAGACACGACGCCTAAATGTCCTGCACAAACTGGTGTGTCGTTTTCGTGGAATCCAATGCGTGGCCAAGATTATCATCACTCAAAAATTGTCGATGACTTGAATCTGAAAATCGGCCTTGGAAAATATTCTGTCGGAGTATATCTCCCCTCTGAAAAGCAGCTAGCCAGCCAGTACGCCGTCTCTTTATCAACAGTCAGAAAGGCATTATCCGAACTCAGACAAAGAGGGTTTGTAAAAACATTAAATGGTAAGGGTACTATTGTTATAGAGCCAGATGATATCAGAATTTATCAACTGGCTCTTAATTCTGGATATGCAGAAAAGGCGTTACGTTATCTTCATGCCCTACAGCTAATGGTGCTGATTATTCATCCGGCTGCTCTAGCCGCTTCTCCGCGGTTTACAAGAGAAGAATTGGATGAGCTAGCAACTAAGTTTGCTTCTCCAAGTTCTATTTATTTAGCA
>CALHKP010000065.1 GCA_938034165.1 uncultured Clostridia bacterium
TGAAGGAATGTGCAATCCCGGCCAGGTCTATACTGTTTCGCAGGGGAAGTCTGGCATGATTGGTGTGTTTCGGTTGGAATCACAGATGCTTCCTGGTAACGGTAAATTCGAGCGAACAGGACTTGGCTCAGAACGCGAAGCGAGAGAAGCGACAAATACCGCCTTCAACTTCCTGAAAGCCAATGCAGGGCGCATCAGCGGAGCAATCAGCACCACGACAAAGGACTACATCGTCAACTATCAGGATATGCAGGGAATTGGTATGACGAACAAGCTTGCTCTCCCGACACTGATTGCACTGGCATCCGTCGCACTGAATAAGCCTATGGTCAGCAGTCTAGCCGTGTTGGGAGAAATCAGCATCGCCGGTACAATGATCAAAGTGGATGAGCTTGCAAATTCCCTTCAAGTATGCCTTGACAGCGGTGCGAAAAAAGTCCTGCTGCCTATTACATCGGCGGCTGACCTTGCTCTCGTTCCGGCTGAGTTAATCGGGTGCTTCAATCTGATCTTCTATCAAAGCGCAGAAGATGCCGTTTACAAGGCACTTGGCGTCGAATAAGCTGAGTCTATTCAATGAGGAAAGAAGTTCCCATTGTGACAAGGCAAAAAGACTATTGAAGTTAAAGAAGGAGGGGGCAATATGAACTGGGACCAATATTACGAAAAGTTCTACGGCTGGGCTACGAGTACACAGATCAACCGGATGTCATCCCTGACTTCTTATGGTGCATCCTCAGAGATTGCCGAGGTTGCTCAGGAATACATGGACGAAAAGGCTGCATCCCGTCTCATCAAAAAAGCAGTGGCGTATGGAGTTCAGTTCACGCCGGAAGAGATTTTCGACCTCTCGGGTTGCTGCAACACAGAAGCTATGAATGCACTTCTCGATTCTTCAAAATTCAGATTCACAAAGGAGCAGTTAGAAGACCTTTACGGTGCAGTCGATGATGAAGTCCTTGAAAGAGTAGCTGCGAGAAACAAAATACACCTCTTTCAAGATGACGAGGACGAAGAAATTGATGATGAGACTGTCGAGGAAGAGTTCTTCGATGAGCCGGTTACTTCTGCACCGAAAATAGGTTTCTTTACAAAACTCTTTATGGCAATAGGAATAGCCGGATCGCTTGGTTCATGGCACAAGCAGCATCCTGGTCATTGCACTGGTGACTGTGACAACTGTCCTCCCCATTATGGCTATCGCTATGGACGATGGTATTATGGTCATGGTCATGTGCATGGCTGTGAGTTCGGCGGCAACAAAGGCGATGGAAGCCTTTAATGGAGCAATACATATTTGATATAAGAAAAAGCCTCAAACGCAACCTTAAAAAGGGCGTTTGAGGCTTTTTTACTCAGTCAACAAGCATCGTTTTTGGATTGATAATTGTAACAGGTTTGCCTTGTCTCTGGGCATACTGCACTGTCTTTCCGGTGCCACTGGGTCTACCGTCCCATACAGCAATTATGAAGTCTGCCTGATCTACCATATAACGATAATAACGTAATTTTACCTTATTTCTCCTGTAGCTGAACAATAAAATTCTGCTGAAGCTACTGTATCCACAGAAACGGTAGCAACAGTATACTTACCTGAAACATAAATCGTACATGTTCGTCCTGCATCGCCTATACGATATTCTGATCCTATATGTTTCCAAGTCCCCGTGCCGGAAGATTTAGCGGATGATATAGAAGAAACTCCCTCTATAAGCTGCCTTTTATGATATGATGAATATTGAGTAGTGAATTTCCCCGAAATTTTTATCGTTGCTGTAGCTGAACCGTTTTTTACGGTTGCTGTTTTACTTGTACTAACAGTAGACATCGGTGAAATTTCGCTTGAATTATCTATGGAATTCGAAATACATACCGTCTGAGACATATTTTTTGCAAGTACTCTAAATTCTTCCGGTGTCATCCAGTCTTCCTCAGAAATTTCAGCTTTTGGAACAACATAAACCTTGGATCCTAACTGTAATTCATTTACTTCTTCTGCAATCTGAAGATACTGCTCGTAGTAACTATCTTTCTGCGAATCTGAAAGTGTTCCTGCAAATACGGATGTGCCTGAAACTACGAAACACAATACAATACTAATCACTAAGAAAAATGATCTCTTTATTCTTTTATTATTTTTCATAAAATTCAACTCCTTTATCTGAAACAAACTAACTTTTCATCCGCAACTACGTATCCCGCATCACTACCGTAATACGTCGAATCATATTATTTCATTAAACTCCTTCAATACACCCGTTCCGCGCTCACGACACTAAACGTGTCCACCACACTGCTTCCC
>CALHKP010000066.1 GCA_938034165.1 uncultured Clostridia bacterium
GTATAGTTATAAAAGCTTTAACTGTCAAGTTTTTACATATGTTTAGCCTTTGTTTCAACGCCTGTTTGAGAGCTGCCGAAGAGCTTTGTTCGGCCGAAAAAACTGAGTACAAAAACCGCTGTAAATAAATAGAAAATATGGTAAAATTATGTATAGAAATTCATTTAATTCACACAGTATTATTTGAAGCCTCGGGTATAGTATTATATAAGATTAATCTATATTGACGATTCTAAACTTACGATTCTAAAGGAGGAGTATTATGTATAAATTACTTGTTGTAGATGACGAACCAAAAATCCGTGAGGTCATCAGAGAGTACGCGGAATTCAACGGATACGAAGTAACAGAAGCCGCTGACGGCATGAGCGCTGTCGGACTTTGCAAACTCAACACTTACGACCTGGTTATACTCGATATAATGATGCCGAAACTTGACGGTTTCTCCGCATGTAAGGAAATCAAAAAAAACCAAGATGTTCCTATTATAATGCTTTCAGCCAGAGGAGAAGAATATGACAAGCTGTTTGGCTTTGAGCTGGGAATTGACGATTACATAGTTAAACCTTTCAGCCCTAAAGAGCTGATGGCAAGAGTAAATGCTGTTCTTACAAGAAGAAATGCCGCAACTCAGACAAAGAGCGACGTTCTAAAATTTGACGGTCTGGAAATAAATATCGCAGCAAGAACAGTTACAGTAGACGGAAAGAGAGTGGAACTCACACCAAAAGAATATGAGCTTCTGTTCTATCTGATTGAAAACAAAAATATTGCACTGTCAAGAGACAAACTACTTTCAGACATCTGGGGATATGACTTCTTCGGAGATGACAGAACCATCGACACTCACATCAAAAATCTCAGAAACAACCTCGGCCCATACCGTGATTTCATCGTTACACTGAGAGGAGTGGGATACAAGTTTGAATACGAAGATTAAGTGCGACTTTCAAAGTATCAGGTTTAAGCTCTGGGGCTACTTTATGGGTTTCTCTCTAATTCTGATTGCACTCATCTGGCTTCTTCAGATTTTCTTTCTGGATACCTACTATGCCGAAATGAAAATGCACGAAACTAGGAAGATGTCAGAAGAAATCGTAAGCGAATTTCGAAAAGATCAGAGTCTGAAGAGTCTCAGCAACAAGGTAGCATCTATCAGTGCTTCCAATGATACTTACATAAGAATAGAAACCGGTGACGGCGCAATACTCACCGCTCCCGACTATGACGGGCATACCAACCTGTATTTTTACGGTCTCCAGGTAGATGCACTGCGTACAAGACTTCAGGACAGCCAGCTGGAAAACATCTCAATGATTACGCCCGGCACCAATAACACTCGAACACTCTCTTACGCATGTTACCTCTACAGGGCAAATGATAGTTCCGATAATGAAAACTTCCGAAACAGCTGCATTATGTACATGTTCACGCCCCTTTATCCGGTTAAATCAACCATATCCATTCTGCGGGCGCAGCTTCTGTATATTCTGCTGATAGCAACACTTATGGCCATGTCCATAGCCTTGTACCTGTCAACACGAATATCCAAGCCGATCAAGCGCATCACCCGCTCTGCGGCAGAAATGGGAAGAGGCCACTACGGCGTGCAGTTTAAGGGCGGCCACTATACCGAAATCACTGAACTTGCGAACACTTTGACCCATGCTTCACGTGAACTGGAAAAGACGGATATGTACCAGAAAGACCTGATTGCAAATGTTTCTCACGATCTGAGAACCCCTCTTACAATGATCAAATCCTACGCGGAAATGATTCGAGATCTTTCAGGTGACAACCCTGAGAAGAGAACTGCTCACCTTCAAGTTATAATAGACGAAGCTGACAGGCTGAACACACTTGTTTCCGATATGCTGAATATGTCAAGAATGCAATCCAAAAAGATAGTACTGGAAAAGGCAAACTTCAACATCAGACATACTATGGAAACACTCCTTTCTTCCTACGAGATTCTCGCAGAACAAGAAGGCTATAAATTTATTTACAAGTGCAACACGCCGCTGATAATCAACGGTGACGAAGCAAAAATCAAACAAGTTCTCTCAAACCTTATAAACAATGCAGTAAAATATTGCGGCGAAGACAAAGAGATTATCATCAATCTCAAGAGAACAGGTCGCAAAATGCGCTGCGAAATTACCGACCACGGTGCCGGAATCGCTCCTGACGAAATTAATCACGTATGGGAACGTTACTACAAATCCAGCACACACCACGTAAGGCCTACCGACGGAAGCGGCCTCGGTCTTTCCATCGTAAAGGAAATACTGACCCTCCACAACGCTCAGTATGGCGTAAACAGCAAACTGGGAAAAGGTAGCACATTCTGGTTCGAACTGGATCTGGTAAAAACCAAATAATTAGTCCTTACAAGAAAATTTTTGAAATAACGAAAAAAGCCTCTTGAACTTCATGCCGGCGCATGAGTCAAGAGGCTTTTGCTATACTTATTGATTGCCTTATTATTTCTGCGGTTTGCTGCTTTTCTCTTTAACCAGCTTGGACTTTAGTTTAGGCAGCATTTCCACACCGAATATCAGCAGTATTCCAATTATAAACGCACTTACTTTGAAAGTTTCCAGGCAAAGAGCAGGCTGCGGAACCTCCATCGTAGAAGGTCCGTATTTGATTGCAATGAGCGAACCTGCAACCAATCCCAGAATCAGATATATGCACTGAACTCTGAACTTCTTGAATGCCATTCTGATAAGCCTTACGGAAAATATAACTCCTGCGATAATTCCAAAACCTACACACAAAACCCCAGGAAGCGGCCCAAAATCCAGCCTAATTATTGAGGATATTGCCTTAATCATAGGCATATAGACACCAAAAATCAAAAGCAAAGTAGACCCGGAAATTCCCGGAAGCACCATAGCAGTTATTGCTACAAGACCTGAAATAAACAGATATATCATTCCACCTGCATCTAGATTCCAGAAGTTAATATATGAAACTCCCGTGCCACTTTCTCTGAGAAGGGAAAGCCCTGCAACAAGCAAAAATCCCAGCAGTGTAAAAACAAGATTACCGTACTTTCCGACTATTATCTCCTTCTCTGCCTTAATTATAAACGGTATCGCTGCAAAACTGAGTCCCAAAAAAAGCGAGCTCATGAAATAAATATTCTTTTCAAATAGTGCCGAAAGCACCATCACAGAGCTTAGGAATCCGATTACCCAGCCAATTCCCAATTTGCCCAGATACACAAATGCCTCATCTCTGAGTCCCTTGTGTCTGACAAATATGTTTCTGAGCGACTCTATAAATTTTTCGTAAAATCCCAGAATAAAAGCGATTGTACCCCCTGATACTCCGGGTACACTGTCAGCCAGCGCCATGCAAAATCCATGGAAAATATTTTTTATCAAGACTGTTCGGTCCCCCTCTCTGCAAAATTAATCCTAATTATTATATCAAAGAAAAACAAGCCTAGCAACGAAAATACTGCACTTCTCCCAATCTTCATACAGTATTCCGCCGCCGGCCTGTTATTATTTCTTATTCTGCTTCTGTCGTTGTTTCCGGATATGGATTCTCTACCAGAAAGCCTTTCTTCCGCAGTGCATCCTCTATCATATTTAGAGTTTCCTCACTGTCAGCTTCTATGGTATGAAAATGGTAGTCCGAAGTAATATTTTTTAGCGGGCTGGATTTGCCGCTCTTTATGTCCTTTATGAATTCGGCAACCTTCCTTCTTGAATCGATGGAAAGAGCCGCCTCCACATGGCCATACACCCTGTGCTCAACAAACACATTAACCACCGCGCCTCCAAGGTCAACAATTGTATGCAGCTCGTCCTGTATCATATCATCAGTGTGCTTAACCTTAAACGCCCTGCTTACAGTCTTTGATCCGCTCAGAATATACCCGCGGTTTGTGGATATTATGTCATATCCCGCCGCTCTAATCAAAGCAATGTCCTGCACAATAACCTGTCTGCTCACATTGAATTTCGAGGCTAGAGCACTTCCGGAAACAGGCTTTTCGCTTTTCTTAATTAATTCCGTTATTAAATCTCTACGCTCTACACCCGTCATATATGCCTCCCCCGAAATTATTCAACAGCATGAAGATTCTTCAGGGAAATATCTAAAATAGGCGATGAGTGAGTCAAAGCACCGCTGGAAATATAGTCTACACCAAGGTCTGTCAGTCTTGCAATGTTTTCCTTTGTTACATTTCCCGAGCACTCAGTTTCTGCTCTGCCGTCGATTATTCTGATAGCTTCAGCCATTTCTTCTGTGCTCATATTGTCAAGCATGATAATGTCAGCACCGGCTTCCACAGCTTCCTTTACCATTTCCAGATTTTCTGTCTCCACTTCTATCTTACGAACAAAAGGAGCATATTCCTTAGCCATTTCGATTGCTTTTTTCACGCCACCTGCAGCTCCGATATGGTTGTCCTTCAGCATTACTCCGTCAGAAAGATTGTATCTGTGGTTGTGACCGCCGCCTACCTTTACTGCATACTTTTCGAAAATACGCATGTTAGGAGTTGTCTTTCTTGTGTCAAGAAGCTTTGTTTCTGTGCCTTCCAGCAGGTCTGCAACTTCTCTTGTATATGTTGCGATTCCGCTCATTCTCTGAAGATAGTTCAGTGCAACTCTTTCCCCTGACAGAAGAACTCTGATGTCGCCCTTTACTTTGCCCATCAGCTGTCCCTTTTTCACCCTGTCTCCATCGTTGCAGTAAAATTCAACTTCTGTATCGCTATTTAGCAATACGAACACTCTTTTAAATACGCCAAGCCCTGCAATTACGCCATCCTGCTTGCAAATCAGGTCAACCTCCCCCTGAACCGCATCTCTCATAACGCAATTTGTCGATACGTCTTCACTTGATATATCTTCTCTCAAAGCTGACAGAATCAAAGGATCAGCCTGTAGAATTTCTGTTATATTATTCATTGTTTTCCCTTTCTCCGATTCACCGGTTACTCGCGTACTATTTTTGTTGCCGCACGCTTTGCAAATACAAGAGCCTCCAGCAGCGAATTGCTTGCCAGTCTGTTTTTGCCATGAACACCGTTGCAGCTTGTTTCACCTACAGCAAATAGATTTTCCATAGAAGTTTTGCTGTCTGAGTCTACCCAGATGCCACCCATGAAGTAGTGCTGCGCAGGTACAACCGGTATCCATTCCTTGGTTGCGTCGTAGCCTTCCTCCAGACATTTTTGATAAATGTTCGGGAAGTGGCCTAATATGTCTTCGTTATCAATATGCTCCATAGATAGCCATACATGCTCTGTTTCGTCTTCTTCCATCTGCTTGTGAATGGCCTTTGTCACCACGTCTCTAGGCAAAAGTTCGTCAACAAAGCGTTCACCGTCTTTGTTATACAGGACTGCACCCTCTCCTCTTACGGATTCTGAAATCAGGAAATGTCTGCCCGGTTTGTCTGTATATAGAGTTGTAGGATGAATCTGCACATAATCCAGATGTTCCAGTTTGATGCCGTGTTTCTTTGCAATTTCGATAGCATCCCCTGTTAGGTGCGGGAAGTTAGTGGAATGCTTATAAGTTCCTCCGATTCCACCACTTGCAAGAATTGTCTTGTCTGCCTCTACACGAATGAATTTTTCCGGTTCGTCATTTTTGAAGCAAATTATGCCTTTGCACTCTCCGTCCTCGACAATGATATCCTTCATTGTTACATATTCGTAAAGGCTCACATTGTCAAGTTCCTTGACTCTCTCAAGAAGCTTGCGAGTGATTTCTTTTCCTGTAATATCCTTGTGGAAGAGAATTCTCGGTCTTGAGTGGGCGCCTTCTCTTGTGTATTTAAATCCGTCTCCGTCCTTGTCGAATTCAACTCCGTATTTAACCAGATCGTTGATTATTTCTCGGGACTGGCGAATCATGATATCTACGGATTCTTTTCTATTTTCGTAGTGGCCTGCCTTGAGAGTGTCCTCAAAGTAGCTGTCGTAATCCTCGTCGTCTCTCATAACGCAGATACCGCCCTGTGCAAGGTAAGAGTCACTGCTTTCGAGGTCTGACTTTGTTATAATTACAATCTTTTTGTCTCGTGGCAGAGAAAGAGCCGAAAATAAACCCGCAACTCCGGTTCCCACGATAACTATATCTGTATTGGTTTCCATAATCTTGATAATTCTCCTGATTACTTTTGTAAATTATTTTGCAAGCTCAAGCATTCTTTCCAGCGGTTTCTTGGCAAGTCTTGCGAATTCTTCGTCAACAAAGACTTCATTTTCGCCGGTTTTCAGCACGTGAGCAATTTTTTCTAAAGTTACAGTTTTCATGTCGGTGCACACAGGCTGTGTCTCTGTGAAGTAGAACTTCTTGTCCGGATTGTCTTTTTCCAGCTTGTATTTTACACCTACTTCCGTGCAAATAATGAATTCTTTTGCATCGCTTTCTGCCGCATATCCGATGATTCCCGATGTGCTTCCGATGTAATCTGACATCTTGAGAATTGCTTCAGGGCATTCAGGATGTGCAAGGATAAGTGCTTCCGGATGAAGCTCTTTAGCTGCTTCGATTTCTGCAATCTGAATCTTTTCGTGTACAGGGCAGAATCCTTCGTTATAAACAAAGTTCTTTTCCGGTGCGAGACCTGCAATAAAGTGTGCCAGATTTCTGTCAGGAATGAAGAAAATGTTCTTATTAGGAAGTGCCTTAACTATTTTTACGGCATTTGCTGATGTTACGCAAACATCTGAATATTTCTTGAGCTCTGCAGTTGAGTTGATATAGCATACAACTGCCAGATCTTCGTACTTTTCTCGCATTTGCTGTATGATTTCTTTGTTTGCCATATGAGCCATAGCGCAGTCTGCACTTGCATCAGGCATCAAAACAGTCTTCTCCGGATTGAGAATCTTGGTACTTTCGCCCATAAATGAAACTCCGCAAAATACAACAGTCTGTTCCTTAAGGCCTACCGCTACTTTACTCAGGTAAAAAGAGTCGCCGATGTAGTCCGCAATCTCCTGAACCTCCGGATTAACATAGTAGTGCGCCAAAATGACAGCATTTTTCTCTTCTTTCAGCGCTTTGATTTCTTCTACGATTGTCATAAAATTTACCTCTTTCAATCGATATAGATAATATATCTATATTTTTACAGCGGGCATTTCGCCCAATAATTAACCAAATCTCATATATTCTAACACATACGATTACATATGACAAGACAGTTGTAAATCTTGAAAATTTTTAGGAAACTTTTTTAGCTTTTTGCATTTTCCACTTGACCGGTAGGAAAAACCGATGTATAGTATGTAATTGAACTATGTTCATTCAAGTTTAAGGACGAGGTAAAAATGAAGAAAATCATTGTCTCACAAGAAGAGATTTTAAAAGTAAGCAGAAAGATAATTCTCGAAAAGGGAATCAAATCCCTGAGTATGAGACAGGTCGCATCCGAATGTAATGTTGCCCTTGGGTCCATCTACAATTATTTTCCATCCAAGGCAGATCTCATAAGCACAGCTATAGAGAGCATCTGGGCAGAAATCTTTGAGCCATTCAACAACGCCGAAGACTTTGATTCTTACACAGACTGTGTTGAATCGATGTTTTCTGTCATTCTGGCGGGCAATCTGAAATATCCCGGTTTCTTCAATATCCATTCGCTGAATTTTTCGTCCGAAGCAATGCCAAAAGGAAAGAAAGCAATGGAAAAATATTTCTCTCATCTGAGTGAGAAGCTTTTTGCGGCACTGGAAAAAGATGCATATGTTCGCAGCAATGCCTTTAGCGGAGCACTTACGCAGGAAACTTTTATAGAGTACACTTTCACTCTTCTAATTGCAATCCTGCTGAAACAGGAGAAAAACTGCGATTCACTCATCGCAATGATAAAAATGTGCATTTACTGATTTCAATCCCACTTTCTTAGGGAAGTGGGTAATCTTTTGCAAGTTTATGAACAACGTTCATAAGGTTAGAACGGAGGTATTCAAATGGTTAAAAACAGAACTCTTTTGTCCATTGCAGGGCTGGTATGGCTCGCAGCAGGATTTAATATAATCCGAATAGGAATTCTTTCCTATCAGGGCAATGTTTCCATACTGAACTTTTCAATATCATTTATTATATTTGCCATATTCTGGTGCAGAGTGTTCAGTAAACTAGTGGTAAAACACACAACAAGAATAGGTTCGTACGAAGACGAAAAACAATTTTTCTGGCACTTCTTTGATGTGAAGTCTTTCATGATTATGGCCTTCATGATGACTTTCGGAATTTCAATCCGTCACTTCAACCTGATGCCGGAAGCATGCATCGCCGTATTTTACACAGGTCTCGGCGCCGCTTTGTCCCTGGCGGGAATAGGGTTTATATATAATTTTTTCAGATTTGAAGATCAAAAAAGTTCTTACGATGCGGAGGAACTATAGAATTTAAGGAGGTTTTATTATGCAGGCAATAGTAGAAACACTATTTGATGCATTATATCTTATCGGTGTTATCACTCTCGGAATAATCATGATTGTAAAGAGCAAAGAATCCAAAAATCAGCAGCAGTACAAGCTTTTCGGTATTATGGCAGTGGTGCTTGGTCTCGGGGATTCATTCCACCTTGTTCCAAGAGCAATCGCACTTTGCACTACAGGACTGGAAAACTTTACCACAGCCCTGGGAACAGGCAAGTTCATCACTTCTATAACTATGACAATCTTCTATGTTATTCTCTACTACGTTTGGAAAAAGAGATATGATGTAAAAGAAGCAAAGGGGCTTACTGCTTCTGTATATCTGATGGCAGCACTGAGAATTGTTCTCTGTCTGTTTCCTCAGAATATGTGGCTCAGCGCAAGCTCACCTCTCTCATGGGGAATCTACAGAAACATTCCATTCACAATTCTCGGAATCATAATCGTTGTTCTTTTCTTCAAGAGCAGCAGAGAGAAAAAAGACACAGACTTCAGAAACATGTGGCTCACAATCGTAATCAGTTTCGGCTTCTACCTTCCGGTTGTGCTCTTTGCAGATGCGGTTCCTATGATTGGAATGCTAATGATTCCAAAGACATGCGCATATGTATGGACAGTAGCAATCGGCTACAAAACAATGAAAAAAGATATGATACGCTAACAAAATGCTCCTTTCTCGGAGGACAGGTGAACGTACCCGACTTCTGAGAAGGGAGCTTTTTTTAATAATTCTTACTGCTTAGATTCTTTCATCTGACAATTCAGCAGCATCAAAAAACATTATATAGTAAATAGGGATATATGTTATCTTCCCCTTTGTCTTTATTTCTCTTTCATTCGAAACAACGAAAGCTTTCTTTATATTGTAATCATCATTTGAAACAAATTTGTTAAGCGCACTGTGCACAGTATAATCTTTTCCTGACTTAACCTCTATAGGCACAACTGAAAGGCTTCCGTAATCGTCTATCAGATAGTCCACTTCTCCTTTGTTTCTGTTGTCGTAATAATACAGCTTATATCCATGGGCTATCAGTTCGCTTGCTACAACGGTTTCATAAACCGAGCCCAAGTTTATGCTTCTGACATCATCAAGAACAGCCCTGATATTATTTCCATACAAGATACTTGTAAGAAGTCCTGCATCATTCATGTAAAGCTTAAGCAAATTTTTGCCTGCTGATTCAATCAAAGGAAATACCGGCGTTGAAATCGCCTGCACATTTAGCGCAATTCCCGCACTTATCAAATATTCAAACTCATCCTCGTAATCAAGAAAAGTTTTTCCTTTCTTGTTTTCTATACTCTTTGCAACAACACGCTTTTTCTTATTCTCCATATTTGATGGAATCAGATCATATATCCTACGAATTTTAAGCTTTTTTTCATCATCATATTTTGCCGCATCCGCCGCATAGTATTCTCTGATTTCGTTTTGAATTTCTCTTACAGGCACTATATTCTTGTCGGCGATATACGAATTGACCGCATCCGGCATACCTCCAATCAGAAGATATTTTTTGAACAAATCAAGCATCCTGTCATGAGTAGGCTGGTCCAAGGACTCCAGTCTTCTGAATTTATTTCTCAAAGCAGAAATCGCAAATGTATTAAAGCCATTTGCATAAAGAAATTCTTCAAAATCCAAAGGAAACATTCTGACACGTTTTATACTTCCCATTGGTATAGACGGTGTCTGGGAAAGCGTAACTCCCAGCAAAGAGCCACTGGCTATATATGTAAATTTGCCGTCTTGTGCCAAGAATTTCAGAAGCGTGAGCAATTTGGGATATGCCTGAATTTCATCAATAAAAACCAGGGTATTTTCCCTTTCCTTCATCCTATCTCCAGCAATCATGCTCAGCTGCAGATAAAAATCATCCACAGAAGTAATATCAGCAAAATACCGTTTTCCAAGAGAATCCTCTATCATATTAATTTCTATAAAATTTTCGAAAATTTCTTGTCCGGCATGCCTTATAATATATGTCTTTCCCACCTGCCTTGCACCATCCACAAGAAGTATCTTTTGGGAATCCGATTTCAGATATTCAGTTATCAGCGCTTCAATTTTTCTGTATAACATAACTAAATTCCTTTCTGCAAACGCAGAATATGACTTTTCAATATAATTATAAGGCTATTTTGGCAACTTTTCAATATAGATATACGATGTGGAAGGAATTCGTTAAACAGCTCTTAGAATTTATCTTTTGAATGTAAGTGGTATAGCTTAGTAAGCCCTAGCGTTAACCCTAAAATCGTTACCAATATAGTAACAATCATGGTAAATAAGTCCCTGTCGCAAAATAGTTCTTTAATAAAAACAATGCCAGCAAGAATTCCTGTAATTATCTGTAACAGCGATAATATATACTGATAGAATTTATTTTCTGTCATGCATACACCCTCGCTTTCAATACCAGCTTAGTGAAAGACTTTTCGAAGATTATCCACATTTGTGAAATTCCTCCTTATGTATATCAACAGTATAGCACAATTCAGCTCTTAGAAATTGAATATTAAGAAAATTTAAACATTAAAAGCAAAGAAAAAACGGCCTATAGCCGTTCTGTTCCCCGTAAATTGTATTTACTTGCATAGCGAATATATAAAAAACTCGTAACCTGAGTTACGAGTTTATGTTGGTACACCATCACGGGTTCGAACCGTGGACACCCTGATTAAGAGTCAGGTGCTCTGCCAGCTGAGCTAATGGTGCATATTATGTCCTGTGCCTTAGCGACTTGTTTATAATACCATATGAACAATGGGTCTGTCAACAACTTTTTTAAATATATTTAAAAAAGTTGTTCAACCCAGGTTTCCGCCCTGTTGGTTGCCCGGGTAAGACAACCTGCAAAGACCGAAAATGAACTTCCGGCCTTTGCTTTTTCTCCTTTTTTAAGTCTTTGGGAAGCACTATACTGCTTCTCGCTTAAATTAACGATAAACTTGCCTTATCCTAAAAGATTGACCATAGCTTTGACTTCGTCGTTTGTAGCTTCGTTTGTTCTGTCGCCTGCATCTGCATCAGCTCTGTAGCTGTCCATCATGGATGCGAATATTTCTGCTGTTGTCGGTGGCGTATAACTGATTGTGTTTGCTCCGGCTTCAATAGTTTCTCTAATTGATTCCTCTGTCGGACCGCCTGTTGCTATAATAGGAACTTTTGGGAATTTCTTTCTTATTTCTCTTACGACTTCAGGTGTCTTGGATGCAGCGGATACATTCAGAATGGATGCACCTGCATCAAGTCTTGCTTGGATGTCAACTTTGCTGTTCAAAACAGTTACAATGATAGGAATGTCTATCACGCTCTTCATCAGTTTGATTGTGTCGTTTTTCATCGGGCCGTTTACCACAACGCCGAAAGCGCCGTGAGCTTCTGCATCCTTGGCCATCACAACAGATCTCATTCCTGTTGTTGTACCTCCGCCTACTCCTGCAAATACAGGTATCGATGATGCGTTGATGATTGTCTGAGAAATTATCTGCTGTGGTGTAAACGGATATACTGCCAAAACAGCATCTGCGTTACAGTTTCTGATGATTGCAATATCTGTCGAAAACAATACGGACTTGATTCGTCTTCCCATTACAACAATTCCTTTTGCCTTCCAGATTACTTCCGGAATCTGAAGGCTGTGTGCTCTCAAGGTTCCGTTTATTCTTGGAATATCTATCTCATTCATGCGTCAATACCTCCTTAACATTTTATTAACAATCTAAAGTATACTATAAAACGCCAAAAAAGGCATGAAAAATATCTGAAAATCATATAAATTTTTCTGAGCAGCGGTGATATTTTTATGTCACCACAATCCTGTTTTGTGATATAATTAAAACTTAATGATACTTAATTTAAAAATTGGAGGTTATTATGGCATATACATACAAAACAGAAGGAGTTTGCTCAGTTGCAATTGATGTAGAAATGGACGGAGACATCGTTAAGGACGTTGTTTTCCACGGAGGCTGCAACGGCAACCTCAAGGGAATCTCTTCCCTCGTAAAAGGCATGAAATTCGAAGACATAAAAGAAAGACTGGAAGGAACAACCTGTGGACTCAAGAATACTTCATGTCCCGATCAGCTTGTAAAAGCTATCGCGGAGGCCATGGCACATGAATAAACTGCTTTGTCGACTTTTTGTAAAGAATTATCAAGCTACATCAGACCCTGACGTCAGACAGGCCTACGGCAAACTTGCAGGTTTTGTAGGCATCGTTTCCAATATGCTGCTATGCATCGCCAAAGTTCTGGTGGGCGTAATTTCCGGCAGTATCGCTATAGTAGCAGACGGCATCAACAACCTTGCTGATGCATCTTCTTCTATAATCACCCTTGTGGGATTTAAACTCGCTTCCATGCCCGAAGACGAAGAACATCCTTACGGACACGCACGATACGAGTACATAACAGGAATGATTGTTTCAGTCCTTATCGTCGTTGTGGGAGTGGAACTTGCCAAGGCTTCAATCGGCAAAATAATCACGCCGGAACCTGTCGCTTTCAGCTACATTATAGTTATAGTTCTTTTGCTCTCAATTGCAGTCAAACTCTGGCAGTCCGGGTTCTATATATTTGCCGGAAAAAGTATTAACTCGCTGACACTGACGGCAACGGCCGCAGATAGCAGAAACGACGTTATATCAACAACTGTAGTACTGGTGAGCCTTATAGCGGGACACTTCCTGAACGTCCAAATTGACGGATACATGGGTCTTGCTGTTGCCGCATTCATATTCTGTTCCGGAATCGGCCTGATAAAAGAAACCGCAAGCCCTCTTCTCGGAGAGTCTCCCGACCCGCAGCTGGTATCAGATATAGCAAAGCTCGCCCTTTCTTATGACGGAATTCTGGGAATACACGACCTTGCGGTTCACAACTACGGCCCGGGCAAAATTTTCGTGTCAATTCATATAGAAGTCGATGCAGATGGCGACCTCATGGCAAGCCATGACCTGATTGACAATATTGAGCGAGACATCTCCAAAAAGCTTAAGGTGGTAATGACAGCTCACATGGATCCTATTAAGATTAAGGATCCTCTTGTAAAAAAATTCAAAGAAGAAGCAATGGAAATCGTCTCAGGTATCGAAGGGGTTTCAAACGTCCACGATTTGAGAATTGTAAAAGGACAGACCCACACCAATATAATCTTCGATGTAGTGGTTTCGCCTGACTGCAAGCTTTCACAAAAAGAAATTGCGCAGAAGTTCCAGGCTGAGGCAGATAAATTGGATGGAAATTACTTCGTTGTAATCAATTTCGACAGCCAATATGCGACTATATCACTGTAAAGTCCACAGAATAATTTTGAGTGGCTTTTGCACACCCCCACGATAATTTATAATAAGACCAAATTTTCTATCCAAAAATTAAAAACCCGGTGCGCCCCATGCGCACCCTTAACAAAAGAGCATCTTGGGAAAATCCCAAGATGCTCTTTTGGTTTAAGGGTATAGTCAATTTCGCTTTCATAGATTAGAACTCTTCTTGTTCTTCTCTTTCTGCTTCTGTGACTACATTATAGCCCCTTTTTTCTGTCTTGTCACTGATACATGTGTCAGTAAGTTCAATAATTCAGCATTTTTTGGAATGTTTATGTGAAATTATTCCGCTTCTTCCTCTAGCGCCTCATACTCTTCTTCTGCAACAGCTTCCTCGCATACAGGCAAGCGTATTTCAACATAAAAAGCTTTTTCGTCATCATTATATTCATCGTTGTAGATGAATTCTCCGCCCAAATCGGAACAAATTTTTTCACAGGTCTTAAGACCTATCTTGTTGCTCTCAACCTTTCTTGATGATTCGAGAGTCGTGTTTCTGAGCCTTACAATTATATCATCCTCTTCTGCAACAGCGCTTATTTTCACATTGCATCTTCTGTCGCCATATTTCATGATATTTGAAAATACATTATCAAATAGTCTTCTTATACCCGAAAGTTCGACCTTTATGTTTACATCAGGCACCGTATATTCAAACTCAATTCTGAATCCGTAGTTTATAAGTTCAGCGGTATGCTCCGAAATGAGCTGCTGAATCAGAATTCCTGCATCATAAACTTCAAGATTTTTTTCGCCCTCCTGGCTTCCAAACACCAGGAAGTACTGGAATAGTTTGTCCGAAAGGTCTTTTAGCTGGAATGCTTTGTCTCTGCAGGAAGAAATATACTTTTTCAGTTCCTCATCAGACATATACTTTCCGCCCTCGATGATATCCAAGTACCCGATCAAAGAAGTCAACGGCGTCCTTATATCGTGAGACATGGCAGTAATAAGCTGGGTATTTGCCTCCCAAGCTTCTTTCTCGTTTCTGAGCTTTTCCACGATGGAGTCTCTCATAACGTCAATGTTAAGAGCTAGTGTTCCGATTTCGTCGTTTACCGATGGCTTGATTTCTGCCTTCAGTTCACCATCACTTATAATCTGAACCTTCTTGGAAAGCCTTATAATTCTATTGATGATTCTCTTGTTGTATATAAGAATTGTTCCCAGCAAGGTTCCCATGCACAGAATAGCCTTTATCAGAGCCATTATACGGTAAAAATGCTGCTCCTTGTAAACGTCCATATATACATAGTATTCGCCATCCGCAAACTGTATGATTCTATTCTTTTCGTCTAGATTGTAACTGTCTACCGTAATTCTCTCTCCGGAAACATCTGACTTATTTTTTTCACTCTTCTTGTCCGTAATCACGACATCTGCGCTGCCGTCATCGGTATTTGATTCAATCCACCAGCCGCCTTCAAAGAGAACATTATAGTTATCATATACATACAAGTATGTATAGTCCTGTTCTTCAAGCCAGCTGTGAAGGGCGTTTTCATCAGTTGCCTTTACATTATATGTCGCAATAAACTTCTCAAGATTCTCATAAGCCAGATTGAGATTATTCCTCTCTGCCTGCTCGCTCTTGTAATTTTTGTTCACAATGGAAGTTTGCACGCAATTTGCACACAGATACACAGCTCCCGTAAGGATTATTGCAACCAAAAGAACCACAGAAAGCTTGAGATTAAGAGAACGATATCGCTGACTTCTAATTCTCGCCTTCCTATTCAACTTTGTACCCCTTTCCCCAAATTGTCTTGATAAGGTTTGGATGGTTTACATCATCTTCCAGCTTCTTTCGAAGGTTCAAGATATGCACCATGATAGTATTTCCGGCTGACGGTAGGTACTCTTCGCCCCAGACACCCTCATAAAGCTCCTTATTTCCCACAATCTGACCCTGGCGGTCAACAAAGAACTGCAAAATAGCAAATTCCTTATCTGTCAAAGGAATTCTGCGCCCGTCTTTTATTGCACATCTTGATTTTTCGTCGATTCTAATTTTTTTACCCAGAGTTTTCACCTCTTGATGTGGTTCTCTGCCTTGGTATTCCTTGTATCTTCTGATAAGAGATTTTACCTTCAACAAAAGCTCCGGCTGGGAAAAAGGTTTAACGAGATAATCATCTCCACCTTCGGAATATGCGTCCATCTTATCCTGATCCTGAGACTTTGCAGTCAGAAAGAGAACCGGCACCGTAGATTTCTTTCTTATTTCAGTACATGCCTCCACACCCGAAATCCCCGGCATCATTATATCAAGAATTATCAGATCGTAGTCATCGTCACCTGAAACCATTTCCACAGCACTGTTTCCATCCTCAGCCTGTCCAACCATATATCCTTCGCTTCCCAGAAGAATGGAAAGAACCTCTCTGATATTCGGATCGTCATCCACAATCAAAATTTTTCTCTGCTTCATATTAATCACCTTTTTTTGTTATCACACACTCAACCCTTTGCTCTTTTAAAGCAACAAGTTAACTTTCAATATCTTTGCCTGCCTTGTCAACAGACAGAAAAATTATCAAAGCACCCACAGCTGTAACTATGGTACCTGTCAAAGTCAATACTCTCGCACCGCTGATATCTAGAATCGCGCCTCCGATTACACTTGCAAATATAGCAGCAACCGTCGTAGTCGCCGTAAATACCATCTGTCCCTTTACAGCTTCTCCCTTTGACATATTCTCATCTATGAAATGAACTATGGACGGCAGAAACAATGCAAAAGAAAATGGCTGAATCAGCTGCGCCGCAAGGAGCATCCAAACATTCACCGATACAGTGCATATACCTATCCATATTACAAAGGCAACTGCCGAGAATTTCATCATACTTTTACATGAAAATCTCTTGTGCAGCCTGTCAAAGAGAACCAGCGTTGGAATTTCCATAAACGCGAGAAGTGAAAAAATCCTCCCCACATCGCCGCTGTCGCCGCCTACTTCCGCTGCAATCTGCGCCATATATGTATTCAAAATTGAATTCGCAAAATAAAGTCCAAGAACCCCGCAGCTCATTACCAGAAACATCTTGTGTCTCTTGGCAAAAAGAGAAAGATTTATTTCCTCTTCTTTCTTTTTTTCCTGCAAAACCTCTCCCTGCGCAGCCGCTTCGCCGGCATGGCTCTTCTTTGCTCTGTCAAAGGATCTTGCAAGAACTATTATAGAAATCATAAACAGAACCAGCACGATTTCTCCGGTCACAGGGAGAACGAAAACTCCCTTAGCCTCTACAAGGCTTCCGAGAAACAAACACATCACCGCATAAGTCAATGAACCCACACTTCTGCAGGCACCGAAATTAACATGCACCCCCGCTTCCTGAAGTCTGAAACTCAAAGCATTGCAAAATGGCTGCACTATATTCATCCATGCAAAAGCCATTATGTAAATGAACATCAACATGAAGCTTTTCTTTTCGATTACCAGCAGAAAAGCCGTAAGAACAATAAGCAGAACCGTAATCAGCTCCATGATAGAAAAAACCGAAAATCTTTTGCTTCTGTCTGCAAGGTCAGCAACAAAAGGCTGTACCAGAACCGCAAAGATGTTACCTGCAGCAAGTATTATTCCGATCTCAGAGTTGGAATATCCCTTTGACAAAAGAAATACAGATGAAAAGCTGCACACCACGCCGTAGTACATCCAGTAAGCTCCGTGAAGCGCACCGTAATTTCTATTCAATAATTTTTCCATCAAAATCCCTCAAATCCGTTAAATATATATCTGAAACAGCCTTTATCTCCGGCTGGTCTTTTTTGCTTACTTCGTCGTAAACCCCAACCGTTTTAAAGCCTGCCTTCTTTGCTGTTTTTATGGAATAAAGTCCGTCCTCAAACACCCAGGTGTCTTCGACAGATGTCTTCATGGCATCAATAGCCATGTAGAAAATATCAGGAAACTCCTTGGACTTTCCCACATCCGAACAGGACAACACAACCTCAAACCAGTCGCTTATCCCTAGCCTTTCGAAAGCTGCATCTATACAGTACTTGTCCGTAGAAGTTGCAACCGACATGGGAATTCCCTTTTCTCTTATGGCTTCCAAAAGCTCCTGTGCCCCCGGCTTCAGCTGGGCTCTGTTAAAATAGTAATCCTCAACTTCTGCCATAATACCGGCTATGATTTCCTGCTGAGTCTCCCTCAACCCGTAATTTTCCGCCAGATAATCAGCACTTTCATATATTGTAAAAGAAAACAGGATATTCCCCAAGTTTTCTTCCGCCTCTATTCCCTTCTTTGCAAGAAACTTTACTGCTGCCTGATTCCATACCCCCATAGACTCAAGCAGTGTTCCGTCTACATCGAAAATAGCACCTTTTATGTCAATCGCCTCCTGTCTGCTAAATCGCTAAAGCAAATCCCCAAACAATAAACAACCGAGGAAATTTGCCCGATTTTTTCAAATATCGTAAACCATGTAAGGCTTAACATCCTCCAGCCCGTCCGCATCAAAAGCTTCCTGAATGTCATACCACTCAAAGTGTCCGTCATTTGCAAGCATAAAGCTGTGGCAGCTGCCTTCTTTTGGGATGGATGTTGAACCCGGATTCATATATATGTAGTGTTCGTGTTCCCTCACTGCCGGAACGTGAGTATGACCGTTCAGCAAAATATCCCCCTCGTCCATAGGTGGAAGATTTTCTTCATTGAACTTATGACCGTGAGTCACAAACATCATTCTGTCAGCTACAGGTATCAAAGCATACTCTGCCATTACAGGGAAATTCAAAACCATCTGGTCAACTTCTGCTTCGCAGTTTCCTCTTACGCAAAGGATTTTACCGGAAATCCCATTGAGAAGTGTGATTACTTCCTTTGGGGCATAACCTCCCGGAAGATCGTTTCTCGGTCCGTGATAGAGAATATCTCCCAGCAAAACAAGCTTATCTGCTCCGCTTTTGTTAAAAATATTAACGAGAGCTCTGCAGTATGTCGCAGAACCGTGTATATCTGATCCAATCAGTATCTTCATTTTTAGTAAACTCCTTCCTTACCATACCGTATGTGCTGCGATACCCTTCGTGCACACTCGTGAATATTATAACATACTCCCCTTATAATTTTGTGAGATAAATGTGTTCCTTTACATTTTTCTTTAACCATGCATGATTTTTGCGTTCTGTGCGTTGACATGACCGATATCTGGTGCTATAATTTTTGCAATGAAATCTTTAAGTGGGTACGGAGTTGCCGACAAGATTTTGCACATAGTTGAACATTTACGGAAGGGCTGTAATCTTTTTTCCTGCCCTGAGTGTGTCCTGATTAGCATTTCTTGTCGCAGTTTCGACAAGATTTTTTTCTATAAAGACAGAAGTTATACCCGGTTAACGATGGATTTCATCATTTAACCGGTATTTTTATGGGCTGATTACTCAGCAGAATTCAATTACAAAACGGAGGTTCAATAAGTATGGCACAGAAATTCAACAAAAAACTCGTCCTAGAAGACGGCAGTGAATACTATGGCTACGGCTTTGGCGCAGACGCAGAAAAGGTTTGCGAAATAGTATTCAATACGGCAATGGCCGGATACCAGGAAATCATATCAGACCCGGCATGCACATACCAGATGGTCGTTATGACATATCCTCTTATCGGAAACTACGGCGTTACTGACGAAGACTACGAATCAAAGACTCCTACAATAGGCGGACTTGTTGTAAGAGAATACAATGACATCCCTTCAAATTTCCGTTACACTAAGACTCTTTCAGAAGTTATGGAAGAGCATCACATCCCGGGAATTTACGGAATGGACACAAGAAAGCTTTCAAGAACAATCAGAGACAAAGGCACAATGAAAGCAATCATCACAGATGCCGAAACATCTTACGAAGAAGCTCTTGAAAAGATAAAGACTACCGAAATTCCACATGATGCGGTTCAGAAAGTAAGCTGCAAAAAACGCTGGTATTCAAGAACTGCCAACGCAAAATACAACGTAGTGGCAATTGACCTGGGCCTCAAATCAACAATGGTAAAAATCCTAAATAGCAAAGGTTGCAACGTTACAGTAGTTCCATGGGATACAACTGCAGAAGCAATCTATGCAATGAAGCCTGATGCAATCTTTGTTTCCAGCGGTCCGGGAAATCCAAAGGACATCATGCCTGTAGTTTCCCTTGTCAAAGAACTTATCGGCAAGTATCCTATCATGGGTGTTGACCTGGGTAACTTGGTTATCGGCCTCGCATACGGTGCAGATATCCGCAAGCTGAAATTCGGTCACAATGGTGGAAACCATCCTGTAAGAGTTCTGGAAACAGGTAAGATAGAAATCTCAGCTCAGGGACATTCATTTGTAATTGACGAAAATACAATCGAAGGAACTAAACTTGAGGTAACTCACGTTGACATTCTTGACAATACAATCGAAGGCGTATGCTGCAAAGAAGACAAAGTATTTGCAGTTCAGTTCCATCCTGAAGGTGCTTCCGGACCACAGGACAGCTGTTACCTGTTCGATAAATTCATCGACTTAATCAAGGAGGGAAAATAAATGGCAAAGAGAACAGATCTAAAGAAAATACTGGTAATCGGCTCCGGTCCTATTGTAATCGGCCAGGCAGCTGAATTCGACTATGCAGGAACTCAGGCCTGCCTCGCTTTGAAGGAAGAAGGCTACGAAGTAGTACTCTGCAACTCAAACCCTGCAACAATTATGACTGACACTGCAATCGCAGACAAAATATATATGGAACCTCTGACTCTGGAATATGTTGCCAAGATTCTTCGTCACGAAAGACCTGATGCAATCGTTCCGGGAATCGGCGGACAGACAGGACTTAACCTGGCAATGCAGCTAGAGAAAAAGGGCGTGCTTCGCGAATGTCAGGTTGAACTTCTGGGAACAAGTAGCGAAAGTATCGAAAGAGCCGAAGACAGACTTATGTTCAGAGAACTTTGTGAAGAACTGGGCGAACCTGTTCTGCCTTCAATCATCGCACATACAGAAGAAGAAGGACTTGCAGCAGCAGCAGAAATCGGATATCCTGTCGTACTCAGACCTGCCTTCACACTTGGAGGAACAGGCGGCGGATTTGCTGACAACGAAGAAGAATGTCGTGAACTCCTAAAAAACGGCCTCAAGCTTTCACCTGTAAGCGAAGTTCTTGTAGAAAAGAGCATAAAAGGCTACAAAGAAATTGAATACGAAGTAATGCGTGACGCAAACGATACAGCTATCGCAATCTGTAACATGGAAAACGTCGATCCTGTAGGGATCCACACAGGTGACTCAATCGTAGTGTGCCCAACTCAGACACTGACAAACAAAGAATGCGAAATGCTCAGAGACAGCGCCCTCAAAATCATCCGCGCACTGAAGGTCGAAGGCGGCTGCAATGTTCAGTTTGCACTTGATCCTCACTCATTCAAATACTACCTCATCGAAGTTAACCCTAGAGTTTCAAGATCATCAGCCCTTGCTTCAAAAGCCAGCGGATACCCAATCGCAAGAGTTACAGCAAAAATTGCAATAGGCATGACTCTTGACGAAATCGCACTTGCAAACACACCTGCAGCATGTGAACCGGCACTGGACTACGTAGTAACCAAGATGCCTCGTTTCCCATTTGACAAATTTGCTGCGGCAAACAATACACTTTCAACTCAGATGAAAGCAACAGGCGAAGTAATGAGCCTTGGCAGAACTCTCGAAGAGAGCATTCTAAAAGCGGTTCGTTCACTGGAAATCGGCGTATGCCACCTGTTCATGGACAAATTCGTAGGTATGTCAGAAGACGAACTGATTGACTACATCAAGCTTTCAACAGACGACAGATTCTTTGCTGTTACAGAACTCATCAGAAAAGGCACTGACCTAGGAATGATTTGTGACGCAACAAAGATTGACATGCTCTTCCTGGAAAAAGTTCACAACATCGTAGAACAGGAAAACGCACTACTAAGTAACATAAAAGACTTTGACACTCTTGCAGATGCCAAGAAGATGGGATTCTCAGACGAGTTCATCGCTCAGCTGTGGAACGTTCCTGAAATCGAAGTATATCAGATGCGTGTAGACCACAATCTGTACCCTGTATATAAGATGATTGACACATGCGCTTCAGAATTCGCAAGCTATGTACCATACTTCTACTCAACATACGAAGAAGAAAACGAATCAGTGGTTTCAGACAAGGACAAAATCATCGTTCTGGGTTCCGGTCCTATCAGAATCGGCCAGGGTGTAGAATTTGACTATTCAACAGTTCATGCAGTAAAAACAATCAAAGAATACGGCTACGAAGCTATCATCATAAACAACAACCCTGAGACAGTTTCCACAGACTACACTACATCCGACAAACTGTACTTTGAACCTCTGACAGTAGAAGATGTAATGAACATCATCACACTGGAAAAACCTCTGGGAGTTATCGCATCACTGGGCGGCCAGACAGCAATCAACCTTGCTCAGCCTCTCCGCGACAGAGGAGTAAAAATCATCGGAACTGACTGCGACGCTATCGAAAGAGCAGAAAACAGAGATGCATTCGAAAAAGTTCTAGTAGAACTCAACATTCCACAGCCTGAAGGTAAGGCAGTAACTAAGATTGAAGACGGCGTAAAAGCTGCAGAAAAAATCGGTTACCCTGTACTTGTAAGACCTTCATTCGTACTAGGCGGACGTGCAATGCAGATTGTTGCAGATGAAGAAGGACTTCGCCACTACCTCAAGACAGCAGTAGAAATCGACGAAGACAAACCTGTACTTGTAGACAAATACATCCAGGGTAAAGAAGTAGAAATCGATGCAGTTTGCGACGGCACTGACGTATTTGTTCCGGGAATCATGGAACTGGTTGAACGTACAGGAATCCACAGTGGAGACTCAATCAGCGTATATCCTACATTCAGCATTTCACAGAAGGTTAAGGAAACAATCCTGGAATACACCAAGAAACTAGGTCTTGGAATCGGCATCGTTGGACTTTACAACATCCAGTTCATCGTAGATGAAAACGAAAACGTATATATAATCGAAGTAAATCCTCGTTCTTCAAGAACAGTTCCCTTCCTGTCAAAAGCAACAGGCTACAGCCTTGCAGACATCGGAACACTGGCAATCCTTGGAAAGTCACTGAAAGAACAGGGAATTACAGAAATCTATCCTGAAGAAAAGAAACGTTGGTACGTAAAAGCCCCTGCATTCTCATTCTCAAAACTTCGCGGACTTGATGCTTACCTCAGCCCTGAAATGAAGTCAACAGGAGAAGCAATTGGATACGATTACAGCCTGACACGTGCACTTTACAAGGCTCTTCAGGCATCAGGAATGAACGTAATGAACTACGGAACTGTATTCTGCACAATTGCAGATCAGGACAAAGAAGAAGCACTTCCACTGATTCGTCGTTTCTACAACATGGGCTTCAACATCCAGGCAACATGCGGAACAGCAAAATTCCTCAAGGACCATGGAATCAGAACTCGTGCAGTACAGAAAATCAGCGAAGGAAGCGAAGAAATCCTTGATTCAATCCGTCAGGGATATGTAACATACATCATCAACACTCGTGACATGAGCTCATCCGGCGGAATTTCAGACGGATACGAAATCAGACAGTGTGCAGTAGAAAACAACGTTACAATGTTCACATCCCTCGATACAGTTAAAGTTCTAATCGATGTATTAGAAGAAACAACTCTTGGAATTTCAACGATCAACGAATAAGAACTAAATTATCCGCCGGTTCGGGTCACAAGCATCCAGCCGGCGGATTGCTGTTTTTCGGAGGTGTTCTAAGTGAGATAATTCCGGGCGGTTAGCCGGCGGGATGATTCCATAGCAATCAAAAAGAGACGAGATCAATCACAATCGTAATGACTCGTCTCTTTTTATATACGTTTTTAGAATTCTGCAGTCTTTGGTGTTCTTGGGAATGGCAGCACGTCTCTGATATTGCTCATTCCTGTTAAGTACATAATCATTCTTTCGAATCCCAGACCATAGCCTGCGTGTTTTACGCCGCCGTATCTTCTGAGGTCAAGGTACCATGAGTAATCTGCTTCCTCAAGACCCATCTCAGCCATTCTTGCAGTAAGAACATCAAGACGTTCTTCTCTCTGGCTTCCTCCGATGATTTCTCCAACGCCCGGAACAAGAAGGTCGCAAGCTGCAACAGTCTTTCCGTCGTCATTCATTCTCATATAGAATGCCTTGATATCCTTTGGATAATCAGTTACGAAGACAGGCTTCTTGAAGATTTCTTCTGTCAGATATCTTTCGTGTTCAGTCTGAAGGTCAATGCCCCATTCTACAGGATACTGGAATTCCTTGCCTGACTTCTTAAGAAGTTCAACAGCTTCTGTATAAGTAACTCTTCCGAAGTCTGAGTTTACGATGCTGTCAAGTCTTTCCAGCAGACCTTTATCGATGAATTTGTTGAAGAATTCCATTTCTTCAGGTGCATTTTCGCATACATATCTGATGATGTATTTTACCATTGCTTCCGCAAGTTCCATGTTGTCATTTAGGTCAGCGAATGCGATTTCCGGTTCAATCATCCAGAATTCTGAAGCATGTCTTGCAGTGTTTGAGTTTTCGGCTCTAAAAGTAGGTCCGAATGTATATACGTTTCTGAATGCAAGAGCAAAAGTTTCGGCCTCAAGCTGTCCGCTTACTGTAAGGCTTGTTTCCTTTGCGAAGAAGTCCTCTGAATAGTCAATTTTGCCGTCTTCTGTTCTTGGAAGGTTGTCCATATCAAGAGTTGTAACTCTGAACATTTCCCCTGCGCCTTCGCAGTCACTTCCTGTAATGATTGGTGTATGTACATAAACAAAGTCGTTTTCCTGGAAAAACTTGTGGATTGCATAAGCAACCAGTGATCTTACTCTGAATACCGCTGAGAATGTATTACTTCTAGGTCTCAGGTGCGCGATTTCTCTCAGGAATTCCATTGAATGTCTCTTCTTCTGGAGTGGATAATCAGCATCCGCATTAGCTTCCATAACCACTTCTTCTGCCTTGATTTCGAATGGCTGTTTAGCATCAGGTGTCAGTACAAGAACCCCTCTTACCATCAAAGCTGATGAAATCGGAGCCTTTGCAATCTCGTTAAAATTATTGATTTTATCTGTTTCGTAAACAACCTGTACAGATTTAAAAAATGTACCATCGTTGAGTTCTATAAATCCAAATTTGTTTGAGCTTCTGTTAGTTCTCACCCAGCCTCTGACAACAATCTCCTTGTCAGCATATTCCGCTGTGTTTCTATGCAGCTCTCTAAGCTGTACGTCTTTCATTTCGTCCATCTCTTTCCTATATATTTATTTCCGGCTTGCCGGCGCCGCCAGTCAGCTTTGCCGAAAAAGTCCAGATACATATATAATATCAAAATCCACTCCCGTATTCAAGAGGACAATCACATCAAAGCCCCTAAAAATACCACAAAAATGCCGCTGAAAATACCCGAACAAAACCCAGAGGGCGCTAAAATTCCCCAAAGTAGTTGCAAGTTACCTTGTCACTTTCTCAGATTCCTGCGCAGACCTTGAATTAGCCGCCTTTGGTCTATATAATAGATTACAGCAAGAATTATCGGAGGGAAAAATATGTTAAATTTAGATACAGTAAAAATAGGATTTATCGGTTATGGAAACATGGCCGGAGCAACCGGCCTGGGACTTGTGGCTTCCGGCGCAATCAGACCGAATCAGATATTTGCAAGTGCAAGAGACTTTGGTAAGCTCAGCAAAAAAGCAGAAGCCGAAGGCATTACGGCCTGCAAGACAAGCCTTGAAGTCTGCGAAAATTGTGATGTGGTTTTCATAGGTGTCAAGCCATACATGGTGAAGGAAGTTATGGAGCCGCTGAGAGATGCGCTCCGCGAAAAAGTTGTAATTTCTCTGGCAGCAGGAATCTTTCACGATACCTTGTCAGAAATTCTGCCTGAATCCCACTGCGTTGCAACAGCACCAAACACACCGGTTTCAGTATGCGAAGGAATTTTTATCTGCGAAGAAGAAAATTCCCTGACAGAAGACGAAAGGCACTTCGTGGCAACACTTCTGGAAAACCTTGGACTCTTCCTGTGGCTCGAAAGAGAACATATGGGAATTGCAGGAACAGTTGCAGGATGCTCTCCTGCCTTTGTTGCAATGTTTATGGAAGCCCTCGGAGATGCAGGATGCAAGCACGGCCTTACACGACCTGTTGTCTACAGCCTGATTGCCCAGATGCTGGCAGGAACCGGCAAGATGGCACTGCTCCGCGGTAACCACCCGGGTCAGATGAAAGACGAAGTATGCTCCCCTTCCGGAACAACAATCGTCGGCGTTTCTACACTTGAGAAAAACGGCTTCAGATTCGCAGTAATCGATGCCATCGATGAAATCATGAAAAAAATGAACCAGGCATAAACAAACCTGCAAGGGCACCGAAACAGGCACAAGTTCTGTTCAAGCGACACTGAACAAAATTAAGGGTTCTCTAAGTTAAGTTATGCTCAAGCGGTTAGCGCCGTCTAAGTGCCGATCTCGGGGCGGTTAGCGCCGTCTAACTCAGCGCTATCCGTAAAAATGCCAATTTGCGCTTACATTTTTCGCTTGTTACTAAGCGCGAATTTACAAAATCAAAA
>CALHKP010000067.1 GCA_938034165.1 uncultured Clostridia bacterium
AGGCAGAGGTCTGCAAAACCTTTATTCCCCAGTTCAAATCTGGGTGTCGCCTCCAAAGTGATGGGGTATCGCCAAGTGGTAAGGCAACGGATTCTGATTCCGTCATCCGCAGGTTCGAATCCTGCTACCCTAGCCAGTCAAAAAAGGCTGACAAACGTTGAAACTTCAACAATTGTCAGCCTTTTTTATTTGTCTTTTTATGGTAATAATTTAGAGAGCTTTAATAACTTTATCCCGATGTAAAAAGCGGGATATTTTTATACTCAAATTTAGGAGGAAATCATGGAAAATAACAGTGGGATTGGAATAACAGGAATACTAGGAATAATATTTATAGTGCTAAAACTGTGCGGAGTAATTAAGTGGTCATGGCTATGGGTATTATCGCCATTTTGGATAGGATTGGCACTGTGATAAATGTTTAAAAATCCCCTTTTATTTTCATAAAGGGGATTTTCTGACTATTTTTTAGCATCTTGATTTCCCCAAACAACGGACTTATGATAGTCGAACAGAAAGGAATCGGAAGCTATGGGAAGAATAAAAGCTGTATTATCTATTAAGGATCAGGATTATGTGGATGCCTTTATCAGGGCGGTGAGTCTTGAATCAGGCGGATTTACATTTTACATTTCTGATGGTGAAAACGAAAAGAATTTTGATGCTGATTTAGTTATTGCTGATTATGAGAATGATACCCTTTTAAAAACACATTCGTTTTCTTCAGCATCACAGAAGTGTTTAAATGTTTATATGTCCGTAAGATATGAAGATGAATCCCTTTTTGAAGAACCCTATATTCTGTACAAGTATGATGAAGCAGGCATTATAATTTCTAAACTTAGATTTTTACTGGGTCTTGGTCCCTTTGTCGATGAATCCAGAGAAAAGTGTTTGACAATAAGCGTTATATCAGAAGAAGGTGGAATCGGCACGAGTACTTTTGCATTGGGGCTTGCAAAGATGCTGGATGTCGTATTTGATAAGAAATCGTTGTACGTATCACTTTCTCCTGTAAACAGATGTAAGAGCTTTGGTAATATCTTTGAAGAAAAAGAGGAATATGAAATCAGCTTTTCTAAGGCTGTATATGGACTTAAAGTAAAGAAAGCAATTCCGGTTTCTGCTGTAATCGCCGAGAAAGACGGTCTTAGGTTTTTTAAGACACCGGTTTTCAGCAGGCATGCTGAAAGCTTTTCGCTGGATGTTTCTAATAGTTTATGCCGCCTGGCCGCAAAGGAGGGCTATAAATTTATTATTTATGATATTGGAAATCATTTCGGCAGAAATACCATAGAGATAGCGAATAATTGTGACAAGATTATTCGCTTTCATGGTAAAAAATATTTGAATCCGGAAAGTTTGTTTGGTTTTAATCTTAATCCTGATATTCATGTTTTGACTGCTGAGTATGCATATATTGATTCTCAGTGCTATGATGGGTTTTATGTTCCAAGGTGCCGAGAGGGTAATTTTTACGGATTTGAAAATGATTATGGTCTTGAACTGAACAGAGTTGCGGCAATGTTAGGGGGTCTGGCTTGATTGATACAGATATGATTGCTGAAATAACAGCGTCAATAAAGGAAAGAATCATGAGAGAAGGTATATCCGATGATGATCTCGTAAAGGATATAATTGAAACCGAGGCTTTTTCTCGACTGTCAGAAATGACAATTGATGATATTGTTGTTACTGTCGATAAGGTTTTTTCGAACATTAGAAGCAGATACGGTCCACTTGATCCATATATAGAAGACGATGCCATAAATGAGATAATGGTTAACGGAACGGAGAAAATCTTTATTGAGAAAGGAAATGAACTTGTAAAGATAAGAGAAACTTTTGATACTGTAGAAGAATTGGAGTCTGTAATAAGAAAAATTGCAGCTATGGTTCATCGTGAAGTAAGTGAAATGCATCCTATTTTGGATGCGAGGCTTATGGATGGGTCGAGAGTAAATGCAGTGCTGAAAAATGTTGCTTTGAACGGACCTTCACTTACGATAAGGAAGTTCAGAAAAAACAGGGTTACGATGGCGGAAATGATAAGTTCAGGTTCTTTGTCTTCTGAATGCGCAGAGTTTCTTAAGCTGATTGTAAGCGGTGGATACAATGTTTTTGTGAGCGGTGGAACATCGTCAGGAAAAACGACATTTTTGAATGCTTTGGCAGACTATATACCGAGTGCTGAACGCGTCATAGTGATAGAGGACTCTTCAGAGCTTCAGATGGATAAGGTAGACAATATCATACGAATGGAATGTAAGAATGCAAATTTTATGGGTGCAGGACAGATTACGATGTCAGGCCTGATAAAGACAAGTCTGAGAATGCGTCCCGACAAGATAGTCATAGGTGAGGTAAGAGGTGCGGAAGTTTCTGACATGCTTCAGGCACTGAACACCGGCCATAGTGGCATGTCGACGGGACACGGAAATTCTTGTAAGGGAATGCTCAGGAGGATGGAAGCTATGTATCTAATGGGGTCTCAGATTCCGATGGATGCAATCAGATCTCAAATTACAGAAGCTATTGACATAATGGTGCATCTTTGCAGATTACATGACGGCAGAAGGATAGTGCTGGAGGTGAATGAATTGACAGGAATGAATAATGGTGAATATGTTTTAAACAGATTATATTACTGTGATGAGAATTTTAAACTGAAACCTTCCGGAAAGAGGATGAAAAATACACTTAAGCTGAAACTCAGTGGATTAGAGGGAGAGTATGACAGATTACAGGATGTACGAACTGAACTTGCGTGAGAAAACGAAACTTTTTCTTTTAATTATGGTGCTGACTCTGATTGTAAGCGAACTTTTTTACGGAACATGTTTCTTTGTCCTGACAGCGCCGCTTTTTTTTATTCTTGTTTTGGAGAAGGCTGCGGCCATTTTGAATGAAAGAAGGCTTCTGGCTCTTAGGGAACAGTTTAAGGATTGTCTATATGCGATGTCTTCTTCTTTTTCACTGGGAAGGCATATGAGAGAGGCAATGGAGGATGCTAAAACTTCTCTAGTAGAGCTTTATGGTGAGGATTCTCTTATGAGAAATGAACTTTGCTACATGACTCGTTGCATGGATGACGCTGGAAGCGGCGAAATAGCCATATGGAAAGATTTTGCGTGTCGCTGCAGACTAGAGGATGTATCTGAATTTGCAGATGTTTTTGAGGCATGCAGGGATTCAGGAGGTAATATTGTGTATGCCATGAACAAAGCAGCCTTTCTTATTACAGAGAAAATGACAATCGAAAAAGAGATAAATACTCAAATCATGCAGAAAAAGTATGAGGGACGAATTATAGGAATTATGCCGGTGGTTATGCTTGCATTTTTGCGGTTAGTGTCACCTGCATATATAGAAATAATGTATGTGACTTTTGTCGGCAGGGTAGCCATGACATTTGCAATCATACTGATTGCGGCTGCATATATTAGTGAAGAAAGGATAACATCGATAGATGTCTAACGAAGGTAAAAAGAATAAATCGGTGGATTTTTTTGACGGTATCAGAAAATATATATCAGAGAATAGGAAAAAGATAGTTCTGGTGAGTATTCTTGTTTTAGCATCAACTGCGGTGATTTTAACAAAATCAGTTATTGAATATAATCAGAGATATCTTTTCGAAGATAAGAGGTTGGTAGGAATTAAGGAGGATTCAGGATATGTTCCGGTCATAATAGGAAGCACTGAAAACAAAAAGACAACAGAAAACAGTGCGGTCCTCGATACTAGGAAAAAAGAGGTGAGAAAGGAAAAGCGCGAAGAAACAGAGAAAGCGAAAAGCTATGCGCTGAATGTATCTAAGCTCATGAATTATGTGAAATCTTCTGATGAACTGAGAAAAGACGGATACATAATGTTGCCGGAAACATTTGAAAAATCAAAAGGTTTAAAGTGGAAAGCACCGTTTGATTATAGTTTTCTGTACCTATTGCTATTGCTTCCGACATATGTTTTTCTGGATTACAGAAGATCGTTCGAAGTTGAAGAAAAGAAGAAAAAGAATTTTAAATCGAGTGTAATACGAAAGTTACCTGCTTTCAGTGATAACATAATTTTGCTTCTTGAAAGCGGACTTGTTTTTACTGATGCGTTTTCGCATATTGCGAAGGTATATTCGGAGAAAGAAAAAAGAGATTTATTCGAACAGATGATTGTTGATGTTACAGATGAATGTAAACTAACAAAGGATGAATATACTTCAGTTATGTGCAGGTATGCTGCAGAGATAAAGATAAGAGAGTTTTCAAGATTATGCAGTATATTGTCAGAAAATCAAAAGAAGGGAATAGGCCTTGTTGACAAGCTGAGAAACGAATCGATTGGTTTGTGGGAAAACAGAAAAAAGATTGCGACAGAACGAGGAAAGTTAGCGGAAACGAAATTGAGCTTTCCACTGTCACTGCTATTGGTTGCTTTGATACTTATTACAGCAGCGCCTGCTTTTATGCAGATGTGATTGAATTGGAGGAAGAGAAGATGTTGAAAAAAATGTTCGGAAATAAAAAAGGAATGGAAATGGTCCAGGTTGCAATACTAATCAGTATCGCAATAATTATAGGGCTTATTTTTAAAACCGAAATAACGGAATTTGTAAATAATACTTTTTCAGAACTAAACGGGTAGAAGGATGAAGCTTTTATTTGCAAACAAAAGAGGAAGTCAATATGTGGAGGCTGCAGTTGTGATGCCTGCTGTGATAATGATGATTACGGGGTGCTTGTATGTGATTTTGTTTTGCTATGGTTTTCTATGGTCAAGATGCGAAGTACATGAAGAGCTTATAAGATTGTCGGAGAAGTCTGATATTGTTTATGATGTGGAATCAAAATCAGTTTCGGAAAGGCAGCTTGTACGAGGAATTAATGATAGATGGCTTTCAAAGTCAAAAGAAGAAAAAACATTTCTTCTGAATCCGGCAACGGCAGTTAGGTTGGGTGATAACTTTGGCATCTTTTAAAAATAAAAGGGGACTGGTTTCTGTATTTATTGCCATGATTATAGTTTCTATGCTCAGTGCAGTTCTGATATTTGTAGAATCGTCAAAACAAAAGGCAATCGGAACGAGTGTTTTAAGTCTTGAACAGCTCTGGGGAGAGTCCATTCTGGGTGAATATGACTTAAATCTTCAGGAAAAATACGGTTTGTTTGGATTTTACGGGACATACAACACTACAACGGCTAAGCTTGACAAAATGGCTGAGTATACATTTTCAGGTAAACGGTACATAAACTATGGGGGAGCAAGTTGTGATGTTTATGATTATGCATTGACAGGAAAAGAAATTTTTAAAGTGCAGATGATAGAAGCAGCAAAATATGATCTTCCGATTTTGCATGGAGAAAATGACAATCAGGGAGAAGTTCAGCCGGACAGGAGCATAGAAAACAGAAGAATCCTGAACTCCCTTCCTTCTGCCGAATATGATTTTGGCTTTTCAGTAAGTGATTTTACAGATGGGTTTAAGGCACTGAAGTCTATGGAGGACATTTGGGAAGCAGGAAAATCCAAGAGATATACACTTAAATATGTAGAAAAGTATTTCAAAAATGCTACTGAGGATAAAAATCTTGGTGAAACTTTCTTTTCAAAAGAGATGGAATATATAATTTGTGGAAAAAATTCGGATGTAAAGAACGAAAGAGAAGTTGGAAATATAATAATTGCAGTAAGAGAAATCATGAATATGCAGCACCTGAACACTGACCCTGAAAAGTCAGCACTTCTTACTGCTGCCGCTGAAGCTTTGACTCCGGGTCCTGCAGCACTTGTTACCAAGCAGTCACTTGCAGCTGCGTGGGCGCTTGCTGAAAGTATCAATGATTATAAACTCCTGACAAATGGAAGAACAGTGCAGTTTATAAAGACGAAGGAAAGCTGGGCGATAGATCTCGATTCTGTTCTTAATAATACAGCTGATAAATACATTGATACCGGATGCGAAACAGGAAACGAATATAAAGATTATCTTAGGTGTTTCCTTTTGCTTATGAGCGAAGACAAGATGATTGTTAGGACTATGGATCTGATACAGATAAACATGAAGTATCTGTATTACGGGGACTTTTTGCTAAGAGAATATAATGCGGGATGTGATATGAAGCTTTATGTTAATGGAAAAGATTATGAATTCACTTCGAAATATTAAAATGTGGCTGAAAAGAAAGTGTGGAGGATATCTTCTTGAGGCTGCCATTACGGCACCTTTGTTTTTTTCTGCTGTGATTGTACTTATTTCGATAATTCCGATGGTTTCAACCTGTGAAGGGATTGTTTATTCAATCAGTGATGAAATGCGAAATAGTTCGCTCAAACAGTATTTTGTCGGATATGATCTTGGAGTGAAAGATTCAGTTAGTGGCAGAGCAGGTTCGGATGATAAGATGATTGACAACTTTGAAATAAAAAGATATTACCAGGGAATCAGCAGATTCGGAATGAAAAATGTAAATGCAATATATTTTCAGTGTGATATGTCAGCAAAACAACCTTTTGGGTTTAACAGTAATGTAGAGTTTGAAGGAAGAATCGGTTCAAGGGCATTTAATGGAAAGAAAAACATCAATGCTCCTGCGGGAGAAGATGAATTTCTCAGGGATGAAGACTCTGAGAGAGTACTGATTTTCCCGGAAAACGGAGCCAGGTATCATAAACATGGATGTAGATATGTTTCGCCTTATTGCAAGCAAACTTATCTAACTGATAAAATAAGAAAAAGCTATTCTCCCTGCAAGATGTGCAAAAGCAAAGATCTGAAAAACGGTGACTGCGTGTTTTGCTTTTCACAAGCCGGAGAGGCTTATCATCGGGGGAATTGTAGTACTGTAAAAAAATATTATGTAGAAGTTGAGAAACATGATGCCGAGAAAAAAGGATACACACCGTGCACTCTTTGTTTCGGCGGATAGTGGAGTGATAATGTGAGGTGGACAGTATGAGCGGAATCAGAGAAATGCAACTGAAAAATACAGGAATAAAGCCATACCAGCTGGATATAATATCGGACAATGCATGCAGTCTTTTTCTTCCTGTTACATTTGCTCAGGAAGATAATTATGTGAGAATGCTCTTTCTAGCAGATGGATACAAGCTCCTTAAAAATGAAAGTGAAATCAACGCGGCGGAATGCATAGATATCATATATGATGTATTTTGCAAGATGAGAAATGCTATGAAAAGATATATATTTCCTGACGAGTATGTTATGGATGAAGATACTGTTTTTGTAAGCGGCAGTTTTAAGGATGTCAGGGTTATTTTTAAACCGGCGGATACGAAAAAGAAATCCGCGAATTCTTTTATGGAGTGCAGACAAATAACAGGTGAGGATTCGATAGTCAAGAATATTGAGGTTATATGCGATATGCTGAAAAAGCGTTGCACAGAAAAGGCAACTGCATACATTGAAAAGGCACTTGAATGTATAAAAAATGACAACTATGGGATTGAAAACGCGATATCCAATCTGAGGTTGATTAAGAAAGAAATCTATAGCCTAGGAATTGATTCGAAAGAAGACATAAGGCTTGCCATGAGGATGGATTTGTGATTTAACCGGAGTTGTTTTTATGGTATAATTAATCTGTTATTTCGCGAGAAAGAAGGTGGAAATTATTATACCATTGTCTACACGCATGAGACCTTCTACACTGGATGAGTTTGTGGGACAGACTCACTTTATGTACGAAGGCTCTTTACTTTACAACTCAATTAAAAACAAAACTTTTGACTGTGCTATATTTTTCGGTCCCTCAGGGACAGGTAAAACGACACTTGCGAGAATAATCGCAAATGAAATGGATGCCGATTTTACGGAAATTAACGCATCTGCAACAGGAACCAAGGAACTTAAGGAATTGTTGGAGAGAGCGAAGCTGAAATTTTACGGTTTAGAGCAAAAGTCTACATATGTATATATTGACGAAATCCATAGATGGAACAAGCTCCAGCAGGATTCACTGCTGAAAGCTATTGAAGAGGGAGTAATCAAGTTTATCGGAAGCACTACCGAAAATCCGTTTTTTTCGATCAACAACGCGCTTTTGAGCAGAGTGAGAAATATATATGAATTTTACAGATTAGATAGTGAAGACATCCGAAAATTAATACTGAGAGCTTTGAATGACAAGGAAAAGGGTTTCGGAAATCTGGATGTGGAATATGATGACGTTGCTCTCGATATTTTGGCTGATTTTTCAAATGGAGATGCAAGGGTATGCTTGGATACTGTAGGGTTTATAGTTGACAATCTCAAGTTGCCGGGACGAATTACGAAGGAACTCGTAAGTGAGGCAATGCAGAGGCGAATAGGCTTTTATGACAGAGGCGATGACAGATACAATCTGCTTTCTGCCCTGCAAAAATCTATAAGAGGCAGTGACCCGGATGCAGCAATTCATTATTTTGCAAGACTTGTTGACGGTGGAGCTGATATTCAGATGATCGGAAGAAGGCTTATGGTGATTGCAAGCGAAGATATAGGCATGGCTTATCCGTCTGCTATTTCTATAGTTACTTCTTGTGTTCAGGCCGCACAGATGATAGGATTTCCGGAAGCCGCGATTAATCTTGCCGAGGCAGTTATTTTGCTGGCTTCATCACCTAAATCAAATGCGTCTTATATGGCATATAATTACGCACTTAGCGATATTAGAAGCAAGAAGTGCGATGATGTGCCAGACACATTGAAGGATAGTCATTATCAGGGTGCAAAAAAGAGAGGCTATGGCAAGGATTATAAATATCCGCACGATTACGGTGGCTATGTAAAACAGCAGTACCTTCCGGATAACCTTTATAAGGAAGGCGTAAAGTATTACAAGCCTACATCTAACGGCTCAGAAAAATCATTTAAAAAATACCTTGAGGAGATTGAAAATAAATATGGAAATAATAAGAGCAGATAATTCCGGGTTTTGCTTTGGAGTTAAGCAGGCAATAGAAAAGACCGAAAATGCAATTAAAGATAATAAAGAGGGAAATTTATATACTTGCGGACCTCTGATTCACAACAGACTGGTTACAGATGACCTCGAAAGAAGAGGCGTAGGCATTATATACGCCCCTGAAGAGGCTGAAAAAGGTGATACTGTTATTGTAAGGTCACATGGTGAGAAGAAATTGTTTTTTGACAGGGCAGAAGAGTTGGGGATAAATGTAATTAATGCAACATGTCCGTTTGTAACCAAAATTCATAAGCTTGTTATGGAGGCAAAAGAGGCAGACAAGAATATTCTAATTGTAGGAGATGCAAATCACCCGGAAGTAAAAGGAATAAACGGATGGTGTCAGGATCAGGCAACAATTATAAACAGTCCTGAGGAAGCTGAAAAGATTGAGAAAAAAACATATTTCCTTGTGTGCCAAACGACAATAAAAAAAGAACTCTTAGATAGCATAACCGATGTGCTTCAAAAAAGAGAAGTTGAAGCAGAAGTGAAAAATACAATATGCAATGCAACTAAGGAGAGACAGACGAGCTGTGAAAATCTCTCAAAAGAAGTGGATGTAATGGTAATAATAGGTGGACGAAACAGCTCAAATACCCACAAGTTGTTCGAAATTTCCAAAAAAAATTGTAGAAATACGTTTTTTGTTGAAAATATTGAAGATTTACCATTGAAACAAATCGAAAAATATAATAAAATAGGAGTTGCAGCAGGTGCATCGACGCCTGAATGCGTAATTAAGGAGGTTATTGCTAACATGAGTGAAAATATCACTAACGAAAACATTTCTATGGCCGATTTCATGGACGAAATCGATGCGTCTTTAAGACTACCTCGCACTGGCGAAATCGTTGACGGTAAAGTACATCAGGTAACTGAAAAAGAAGTTATCGTTAACTTAGGTTGCAAAAAGGACGGAATTCTTCCTGTGGAAGAAGTTACTCTAGAGGAAGGAAAAAAGCTGACTGATTTATTTGAAGAAGGCGACGATATCCAGGCGAAAGTTATCAAGACAGATGACGGCGATGGCGGAATACTGTTATCAAAGAAAAAGCTTGAAATTAATGAGCATTGGAACGAAATCAATGAAGCTCTTGAAAATAAAACAGTTATTAATGTGAAAGTTGTAAGAATGGTTAACGGCGGAGTTATCGCTGCATACAAAGAAGTATCAGGATTTATTCCACTATCACAGCTTTCAGACAAGTATGTTGAAAGTGCAGAAGAATTCATGGGTCAGAATCTTGACGTAAGAGTAACAAGAGTAGACCAGAGAAGAAACAGAGCTGTATTCTCACACAAGGCTGTTCTTGCAGAAGAAAAGCAGAAGCAGATTGCAGCTATCTGGGAAGGTCTGCATGTTGATGATGTTGTTGAAGGTACAGTAATGAGATTCACTGATTATGGTGCATTCATCGATATCGGCGGAATCGACGGACTTCTACATATCTCAGAAATTTCATGGGGTAAGCTAAAGCACCCACAGGAAGTTCTTTCAATCGGAGATAAGGTAAAAGTTAAGATTCTTTCAATGAACGAAGAAAAGGGCAAGATTTCATTAGGAATGAAACAGAACACACCTGAACCTTGGTCAGTAATTCACGAAAAGTATGCTGTTGGTCAGGTTGTAAAGGGTACTGTTGTTCAGATTAAGGAATACGGTGCATTCGTAGAACTTGAACCTGGTCTTGATGGTCTTGTACATATTTCAGAAGTAGCTCACAAGAGAGTTACAGATATCGCTGATGAACTGACAATTGGTCAGGAAGTTGATGCTAAGATTCTCGAAATCGATACAGAAAGAAAGAGAATCAGCCTAAGCATCAAAGAAACTCTTGAAGCTCCTGAAGCAGAAGCTGAAGACGCAGAATAATAATTGTCTTGAGAGAGTATTAAAGGTGTAAAAGATGCAGAAAGCCTTAGGCTTTCTGCGTTTTTAATTTTGGCAGCACATGATGAAATGATTTGTTAGGTATGCAGGTCGGACAGAAATGAGTGTGCTGACGTCAAAACAGATATTATATTAATTATAAGGAGAAAAAGATAGTGGACAAGAAACTTAGTGTAGGCCAGATGATGGCGGTTTCCATGATGCTTTTTGCTATGTTCTTCGGTGCAGGAAATATGATTTTCCCACCGATGATAGGCTACCTTGCAGGTGGAAACTATGTTTTGGGAATTATTGGATTTATGGTTACAGATGCCGGACTTTCCATTCTGGGAATCGCAGCAATCGTATTTGCAGGCACTCATCTGAATGATTTAGGAAATCTTGTAGGTCCTAAATTTTCGATATTTTTAGGTCTTACAATATACTTTCTGATAGGACCTTTGTTCGCACTTCCAAGAACAGGAACTGTTTCATACGAAATTGCAGCAATTCCTTTCTTAGGTGATCATGCAGGTTTTGCAAGTTCAGTAGTATTTACTTTGTTATTCTTTGTTGTGACATATATTTTGAGTATCAACCCAAGCAAAGTCGTAGACATAGTCGGAAAGGTTCTGACTCCTGTACTTCTACTTTCAATTGCGGTTATATTCATACTGAGTGTTGTTAAACCAATGGGTGAGGTTGCAGGTCCAACAGGAGATTATGCAACTATGCCATTCTTCAAAGGACTTGTTGAAGGTTACCTGGCACTTGACGGTCTTGCAGCGCTGGCATTTGCAATCGTTGTTATTACTGCAATCAAGGATATGGGGGTAAACTCATCACAGGGAATTATAAAATATACTGTTTTCTGCGGGATTTTTGCCGGTATAGGACTTGGGGTTGTATATCTTGCGCTGGGATTTGTAGGTTCACAGGTATCAGGCGAAGAAAGTTTTGCAAACGGTGGTGCAATCCTTGCAAGCATTGTTAACAGACAGATGGGAACTTTTGGTAATGCTGTTTTGGGACTTGCTGTTTTACTGGCATGTCTGACTACTGCAATCGGACTTTCAACATCTTTCTCAGGATACATTCATGACCTTAAACCAAACTGGTCATACAGATCAATTCTGACAGTTGTTGTGGTATTCAGCTTTGCTGTTTCAAATATCGGTTTATCACAGATGATAAAAATTACGCTTCCTGCGTTGGTTATGGTTTATCCACCGATTGTAACTTTGACATTACTGTCATTTGCAAAGAAGTTTATTGGTAAGAATAGAGAATCATATGTTCTTGCAATGCTGTTTGCACTGATAATCGGTATATTTGATGGACTTAAGACTGCAGCGGTTGACCTTGGAAGTGTTGGAGAATTCTTAAGCAGCTATATACCTTTTTATGATCTTGGAATCGGCTGGGTAGTACCTGCAATTGTCGGTGCGGCACTAGGTCTTCTTCCATTTGTAAAGTTCTTTAAAAAAGCATAACCAAGGAATTCAGATATAGGAATTTTCACGCCTCGTTTCACTTGTTGGAAGCGAGGCTTTTTGTTAATATATAGGTAGGAAAGGGTATCACTTATATAGTGGCGGTTAGAGATTTTGACAGGCGAATATATGGAACATTTTAGAAACGAGGGGGGAGTTAGAGTGAAAAAGAAAGATAACAAAAATAAGAATAAAAACAAGAAAAAATTATACAAGCACGCGAAGCGTCAGGAGTCTTATGACAAAGAAAAGATTGTATCAAAAGGAAATCAGATTGTTGGCGTCCTTGAGAAAAATCGTGCAGGATTTGGATTTGTCAGACAGGAAGAAGGAGATATCTTTGTCGGAAGACGAAACATGGGAAACGCTATGCATGGTGACACGGTAACAGTTGACCTTTTGCCTGAATACCTGTGGACAAGAAGCAGAGAAGGCATCGTGGACAAAGTGTTGGAGAGAGCTAACACTGAGGTAGTGGGAACTCTTGAAACCAGCAAAAAATTCGGATTTGTTGTTGCTGATAATCCTAGAAACAACGATGATGTGTTTGTTAAGAAGGCAGACTTCAGAAATGCTCAGGATGGAGATAAGGTTGTAGTAAGAATAACAAAATATCCGACAATCAATGCCAGTGCGGAGGGAAAAGTCATAGAAGTTATCTCAAAGAAAGGTGAAAAAACGGGAGCAATAAAAGCTTTAATAAGATCCCATGGACTTCTGGAAACTTTTCCGAGTCGTGTGAATGCTGAAGCAAAGGCAATGCCTAAGCAGGAAATTTCGGAAGAAGAAATCAGAAGACGTACAGATTTGAGAGGTGAAAAAATCGTTACAATAGATGGCGCTTATTCAAAAGACCTTGATGATGCTGTTTCTGTTGAACGTTTGGACAACGGGAATTATCTTCTTGGTGTTCATATTGCGGATGTAAGCCATTACGTTGAAAGAGGCGGGTATTTGGACAAAGAAGCTCTTAAGCGCGGTAACAGCACTTATCTGTTAAATTGGGTTGTTCCAATGCTTCCAAAGACTTTGTCAAATGGAATATGCAGTCTGAACGAAGGAGAGGATAGGCTGACTTTGTCCTGTGATATGGAAATAGACCCTTCAGGAAAAGTTGTGAATCACGAAATTTATGAGTCAGTGATAAATAATAAGGCGAGACTTGTATATGATGATGTTTCGGATATACTCGAGAACAAAGACGAGAAGCTCATAGAAAAATACTCTAATATATATGATGAACTGCTTCTTATGGGTGAACTTGCGGATATACTTAGGAAAAAGAGAAAAGCAGAAGGAAGCCTTGACTTTGATATAGATGAGGCGGAAATAGTTCTGGATGAGGATGAGGTTCCTGTAGAAATCGGAATTGCAGAGAGAAGAACTGCTAACAGGCTGATAGAAGAGTTTATGCTTGCGGCAAACAGAACTATAGCTGAGCACTTTTTCTGGATGGAAGTGCCCTTTATTTACAGAGTTCATGAGAAGCCGGATCCTGAGAGAATCATGGAGCTGAAGGCATTTCTGGCAAGCTTTGGGCTGACTCTTCCGGGAAATCCTGATAATATTCATCCAAGAGCGTTAAATGCTTTGTTGGATTCTGCAAAAGGAAAAACTTACGAAAATATAATTGGCACAGTAACCTTGCGATCCATGAAAAAGGCTTTTTACAGCACAGAGTGTGACGGGCACTTTGGTCTTGCAGCAAAGTACTATTGCCACTTTACATCACCAATCAGAAGATATCCGGATCTTTTCATTCACAGAGTGATTAAGCTTGTGATTAATGGAGAACTTACTGATAAAAAATTATCGGCGCTGAAAAAAGAAGCCGAAATTGCTGCTGAAATATCTTCTCAGACAGAGAGAAAATCTCAGGAAATGGAACGAGAAGTCGAAAAAATCAAGAAAGCCCAGTACATGGAAGACAAAATCGGAAAAATTTACGACGGGGTTATCAGCGGAGTTACAGACTACGGAATCTACGTTCAGCTTCCTAATACAGTTGAAGGAATGGTTAGACTTGACAGCATTGCTGACGACTACTATGTTTTGGACAAAGCTAATTACAGGCTTATTGGTGAAGGCACAAGAAAAATATATGCATTGGGGGATAATGTAAAAGTTATGGTTGTAAGAGCAGACTCTGTTGCCAGAGAGATAGATTTTATTCTTGCATCTGATGACGAGGAGGACAGGGAAGAATGAAAATAGCACATATTTCGGATCTTCATCTGGGAAAAATCGTAAATGGTTTTTCTATGGCATCGGAGCAGGAATATATACTAGAAAAAATAGTTGAGATATTAGAAGAAAATTCAATCAAAACGCTTTTGGTATGTGGTGATGTCTTTGATAAAACAGTTCCTTCAATAGAGGGTCTTCGCCTGTATGACAAATTTACCGGGGAGCTTTATGATATGGGTATCGAAACCTATATGATAAGCGGAAACCACGATTCACTGGAAAGGCTGACATGTGGTTCCAAACTAATGCGAAACAGCAAAATGTTTATTGGAAGAAGTCTCGCAGAAAACGAAAACAAATACACAATAGAAGATGAGTTTGGGAAAATCAATATATATCTTCTTCCGTTTATCAAACCTGCAAATGTGAGAAATGCATACGAAGAAAGCGTTTCGGAATACAGTGAAGCAGTAGAATTCGCAATAAATAAGATGAATGTGAATACAGAAAGCAGGAATATTCTTCTTGCTCATCAGTTTGTAACAGGGGCTACCAGAAGCGAATCCGAAGAAATTTTTGTGGGCGGACTTGACAATGTAAATGCTAAAGTATTTGATCCATTTGATTATGTTGCTCTCGGACATCTTCACAAGTCTCAGTATGTTCAGCGCGAAACAATACGTTATTGCGGAACGCCCCTGAAATATTCTATATCAGAGAAAAACGACAGGAAATCACTGACTGTAATTGATGTAAGGGAAAAAGGAAACATAACGATAGACACACTCCCGCTGACTCCAAAACATGACATATACGAAATTAAGGGAAAATATGATGAACTAATGAGCCTTGATTATTACAGTACTATCGACCGAGATGGTTATTTTTCCATAGTTCTGACAGACGAGGAATACATAATGGATGCTGTGGGCAGAATGAGAACTGTTTACAAAAATATAATGAGTTTGAGCTACGAAAACAGCAGAACACGGGCAGAAAATATTATAGACAAGGCTGTTGTTACAGAAACAAAGCTGCCACAGGACTATATCGAAGAGCTTTTCGAGGCACAAAACGGCAGCGAAATGAGCGATTACCAGAAAGAAATCATAGAAAATATAATTATTGAACTGGAGGGCAGTAGATGAAACCAAAAAAATTAACCATGTCTGCATTCGGTTCATATGCAGGTCTGACAGAAATCGACTTTGATAAACTTGGGGAAAAGGGAATTTACCTTATTTGCGGTGACACAGGAAGCGGAAAAACCACCATATTTGACGCTATATCTTTTGCTCTTTACGGAGAAGCCAGCGGGGATGTAAGGAAGGCAGGAATGTTCAGAAGCCTCTATGCAGATTCGAAGGCAGAAACCTTTGTAAAGTTGGAATTTGAATGCAACGGCAAAGTTTATACAGTCAAAAGAAGTCCGCAGTACGAGAGAGCAAAGCTGAGAGGAGAGGGAATGACCCTTTCACCGGCAGAAAGTGAGCTTATTTTTCCTAAGGAAGATGGCAGAGAGCCTGTAAGCGGTATAAAAGAAGTAAATTACGAAATAAATAAAATCATAGGCATTGACCGGAACCAGTTTTCGCAGATTGCAATGATTGCTCAGGGAGATTTTCAGAAACTTATTCTTGCAGATACAGTCGAAAGAAGGAACATATTCCGAAAGCTTTTCGGAACAGATATATATGACAAAATTCAGCAAAAAGTAGCAGAAAAAAATTCGGAGTTAAAAAGCGAGTTTATTAAAAAATGTGAAGCTACAGAAACTTTTGCGAGCATGTTTTCTTTTGAAACATCTGAAAAGCAAAAGAAATTTGAAGAACTTCCGACCCTTACGGAAAAAATGAGCTTTGTCTGCGAATGCATCGAAAAAGACAAAGCAACAGCAAATTCTATCGAAGAGGAAGAAAAGGTTGCAGAAGCAGAAAAGACAAAAATCGAAAGTCTGATAAAAGATATAGAAGATGAGATTGAAAAACAATTGAGGCTTGATTTGCTGAAGCAGAAACAAAAGATTAACGAAAAAAAGCTTGAAGAGTTAAAGCAGAAAATAAAAGAGGCAGAAGAAAATCTGGAAGAAAAAAACGAATTGTCAAAGGAAAGGACAATAATAGAAGGAAGTCTTGAAAAATATGATGCCCTTGATGAAATGACTTCGGAGTTGACTGCATTGAAAAAAGTCATAAAAAAGGGTACAAAAACTTACGAAACGCTCGAGGAAAATCTAAATGCATCGGAAAAAGAATTGAGTGAAGACAATTCTTTGCTGAAAACAATATCGAATCTTGAAAAAGAGTTTGCAAATTTAAAATCTGAAATTCAAAAAGAAGAGGCTTTAGCGGAATCCTATGCGTCTATAATGGATTCTTTTTCTGCCAAAAAAGAGCAGGCGAAGAGATATATTATCGCAAACAGAAATTATCAAAAAGCCTTCGAAAAGCATGAGATTTGCGAAAAAAACAGGCTTGAGCTTAATAGACTTTTTGTTGCGGGGCAGGCAGGAATTCTAGCAAAGGAGCTAAAAGAAGATGAACCATGCCCGGTATGCGGATCTTTGACTCATCCGAAACCGGCGGTGATGCTTGACAATGTTCCTAAAAAAGAGGATATTGATGCTGCAGATAGAGAAACTTCGGAGGCTTTGGAGCTGATGAATAAGAAAAATTCTGTGATGAATAACATAAAGGGACAGCTTGACAGCACAGAGAATCAGCTGAAGGAAAAGTTTGCAAAGGCAGGCTTTGATTCTGAAATCACAGAAGAAGAAATTGCGGCTTTGATGTCCGAAAAAAACTTGACTCTGCAGAAGCTGACAAATCGAAGAGATGTAATAATTCCACAGATTGAAAAGAAAACCGAGATGGAAGAAAATATTCCAAAACTGGAAAGGAAAATCGCAGAAGCAAAAGAAGAGGTGCAGGAACGTAAGGCTGAAATTGAAAAACTTGTTATAGAAAAAACATCTAAGGAATCGGCCGTAGAGACTTATTCCAAAGAGCTTGCATTTGAAAGCAGAAGGGCTGCGGAAGAAAAAATTTCTGCCCTCGATAAGAGAATAGAAGTTATTGAAAAGAATCTAAAGGCTTCTCAGGAAAATTATTCAAACTGTCAGACGGAGACGGAAAAGTTAAAATCAGCAATCGAAACTTTGAGTGAAACCCTAAAAGGTATTGATGTATCAACAAAAGATGAACTTAAAGAAAAACAGGCATGTAACAGACTGAAGATGGCAGATTTCAGACAGAACCTTGAGCTGATTAATTCACGGGTTCGCGAAAACAAGAAAACGCTGGAAAGTCTCAAAAAAGTCAAAAAAGAAGCGGAAGAACTCGAGAAAATTTACAGGGAGATTGAAGTTCTTTCCAAAACTTTGAGCGGAAATCTTACGCAGAAAACCAGACTGAGCCTTGAAACTTATGTACAAGCGGCATATTTTGACAATATTATAGCAAGAGCAAACAGAAGGCTTCTTAAGATGACAAACTCACAGTTTGAGCTGATCAGAGCAAAGGAAGAGGAGGGTCTCAGAAGCCAGAGCGGCTTGGGACTGGATGTTGTGGATCATTACTGTAATTCAACAAGAAGCATAAAAACTTTGTCCGGAGGAGAATCATTCAAAGCTTCTCTTGCACTTGCACTGGGGCTTTCTGATGAGATTCAGGAGAGCGCCGGAGGAATTAAACTGGATACAATGTTTATAGATGAAGGTTTTGGAACTCTGGATGATGAATCCCTCGAAAGTGCAATGCAGGCCTTCAACAGTCTGATAGAAGGCGATAAACTGATAGGGATAATTTCTCATGTTTCTGACCTTAAGAGCAGAATTGATAGACAGATTGTTGTAAAAAAAGACACATCAGGCGTCAGTAGCGCAAACATAGTAATATAGACACAGAAAGGGAATCGTGGTATGGTAATAAAAAGATTTGTAAGTGGAAATCTGGAAAGCAACGGGTATATAATATCTCAAAAGGGCGGCCAAAACTGCTACATAATCGATCCCGGATATAACCCGAAAAAATTTATAGAATATATCAAAGAAAGTGAGCTGAAACCACAGGGAATACTTATAACTCACGGCCATTACGATCACACGGGAGCTGCTGAGGGAATTTCGGCGGAATTCGATACACCTGTGTATATTCATGAACTTGATGCTTTTGAGTTTGATTTACCAAACTTGAGAACCATGAAAGACGGTGACACATTCGACCTTGACGGCGAAACACTGGAAATTATCAGCACACCGGGCCATACTCACGGAAGCGTTTGCATTATGAGCAAAAAAAGCAGAGTGTGCTTCACCGGAGATACTTTGTTTGATACAGATCTTGGAAGAACCGACTTTGACGGAGGCTCTGAAAAGGAAATGAAGGCATCAATTATAAATATCATAGACAAATGGGAAAATGATGTAACCATTTACCCGGGTCACGACACAGGCTGCACCATGAAAAAAGTAAGAATTTACAATCAAGAGTTCAATGATATCTTAAACGAAAGAAGGAATTGATATGAGCGAAATCAAAATAATAGGGCTTGACCTTGACGGAACTGCACTGGCACCGGGCGGATATTTTTCGCAGAAGACAAAGAAAGTTTTCGGCGAGGCCGCAAAAAAAGGCGTGCATATAGTAATTGCAACGGGTAGAACTTATCACTCTCTTCCAGAGGAACTTTTCGAAATGAAAGAAATCGAGTTTGTGGTTTCTTCTAACGGAGCAAAGGTGTACAGAATCAGAAACAAAGAGCTGGTTTACGAAAACTGCATCAAACCGGAGGTGGTATGCCGCCTTGCGGACCTATTTGAGCATGAAAAATTAAATGTAGAGGCTTTTACGGACGGCAGAGCCTATATAAGCAGCTCCGAAATCGAAGACATCAGAGCCGGAAGAAGCAGGCGCGATGCCGATTACGTTCTTTCGACGAGAACGCCGGTTGCAAGCGTTTGTGATTTTATGAGAAAACACAATGATAATATCGAAAATATTTCGATTAACTATTCCAGTGATGCAGAAAAAGACCGCATGGAAAAAATTCTGTACACGCTGGATGATGTGACAGTTACATCGTCATTTTATTTTAACAATGAAATCGGCGGAAAAACCACCAGCAAAGCCGACGGCCTTGAAGCTGTAATGAGGCTTCTGAATTTCAGTAGAGACAACCTGATGGCGTGCGGTGACAGCATGAACGACCTTGCAATGATTCAGCATGCGAAAATAGGTGTTGCAATGCAAAATGCTTCAGAAGAGCTGAAAAAACAGGCGGATTATATAACTCTTACGAATCGAGAAGACGGAGTGGCAAGGGCAATAGAAAAATTTGTGCTATAAGTAAAAATGTATCTTCAAAATGCGCAGGCAGAACAATCTGTACGCGCATTTTTTATTGGCCAGTATAGCGATAAGTGAGTTTTAAATCACTGGAAAATATTTACAAATGCTGTGCCAAATGGTAAAATATGTAAAAAGGGTATAGGAGCATAGAATAGGGAAAATATTTATGAATAAGAGATTAATGGGTGCGTCAGCAGAGCGATTTGTGAGAAATTATCTGCTTCAGAACGAATATGAGATACTGGAACAGAATTTTTATACCAAACACGGCGAGATTGACATAATCGCAAAGAAGGACGGACAGATAAGATTTATAGAAGTCAAAGCAAGAAGCAATCTCCGATGCGGTGGCGGAGCTGAAGCTGTAAACAGAAAGAAACAGCAGGCTCTGAGATATGCGGCAGCTGTTTATATTACATCTAGACAACTTGCGGATTACGATTTTCATTTTGATGTTGCAGAAGTCTATATAAATGTTATTTCTGACGCGTTTTAGGGGGAAAAATTCATGTTATCAAAGGTTATTACAGCGGCAGTGTGTGGAATGGATGCTGTCCTTATAAATGTAGAAACTGATATCTCAAGAGGACTTCCGGGAATCAGTGTTGTGGGGCTTGGAGATACCACAGTAAAAGAAGCTGCAGCAAGAGTAAAAAGTGCAATCAGAAATTCAGGTTTTATTATGCCTTCTTCGCAGATTATTATAAATCTTTCTCCTGCGTGGATGCGAAAGCGAGGAAGCTTCTTTGATCTTGCAATTGCAATAGGAATTCTGGCTTCTTCGGATCAGATATTTGACAAAGGCCTTTCGGAGGTGTGTTTTGTCGGAGAACTTTCCCTTGATGGAAAAATAAACAGATGCCCGGGAATTTTAAGCATATTGAAGGAAGTAAAACAAAGTGGAATCAAAACTGCGATAATACCTGAAAGCAATATGGAAGAAGCAGGGCATTTGGACGGGCTTACAATCTACGGAGCAGGTACTCTCAGTCAGGTGTGTGATTTTTTTAATATGTGCGAGAAACTGAAAAAGGTTGAATGCACAGGAAAAAGAGTGAAAAGTCTTTTTGTTTCCTCAAGAGGCGAATTACGAAAAGATTTCGCTGAAGTCAAGGGACAGGAATTTGCAAAGAGGGCGATTGCAGTTGCTGTTTCCGGTGGACATGGCCTTCTTATGACAGGAAGTCCGGGATGTGGCAAAACAATGCTGGCAGAACGTATCCCTGATATTATGCCTGAACTTTCATATGAGGAAATTCTGGAACTAACGTCAATTTATTCGGTTTCCGGAGCCGGAAGTGAAAAAGAAAGAGTTATATCAAAGAGACCCTTTCGTGCAGTCGGTTCGTCTGTGACCAGAGCCGGACTTATAGGCGGAGGTCTTAATCCTGTACCCGGAGAAATAACACTTGCGCACAGAGGTGTTTTGTTTATAGATGAATTTTATGAGCTTGACAGGAGAGTTATAGATGCACTTAGGATTCCGCTTGAATCCAAAGAAATAAGCTTTTTCAGAAATGATGAGACAGTGACTTATCCGGCTGATTTTTTGCTTGTTGCGGCGTCAAATCCGTGCAAATGTGGATATTACGGCAGTGCAAGCCGAGAGTGTATCTGTACGCCGGATGAAATCAGAAGGTATAGGAAAAAAGTATCTGGGCCAATTCTGGAGAGAATTGACATAAACATTGAGCTTAGAAATATAGAATTTGATGTACTTGAAGATTCAAAGAGTATGTCAACCGAAGAAATGAAAAAAATCGTTGACTCAGCAAGGCAGAGACAAAAGGAAAGGTATGTGGAAGAAAAATTTTCTCTTAATGCACAACTCAGCGAAGGGGATGCTGCAAAATACATAAAATTTACGGATGAACAGAAAATTTTTTTGAAAGAAGCTTACAGAAGGTACAACATGACTCCTCGAGGATTGTTGAAAATTAAGAAACTGGCGCGAACTATCGCAGATGTTGATGAAAGCGATGAAATTGAGATTTATCATATTGCAGAGGCTTTGCAGTATCGGGAAAGGATTGGAATCTGATGATTGAAAGAAAGAAAACAGTTGTTATATCTCCCGAAAACCGAAATTATCCCTATAAACTAAAAGAATCGTTATCAGACTGCAAACCGATACATTACAGAGGTGAGCTATCGATATGCAATTCTAAATCGGTTGCTGTTGTTGGGAGTAGAAACTGCACGGAATACGGAATTGTAGTAGCAAAAGAAATAGGCAAAAAAGCTGCAGAATATGGTGCAGTAGTTATAAGTGGACTTGCAAGAGGAATCGATACGGCAAGCCACAGAGGTGCGCTTTCGGCGGGTGCAAAGACGGTTGCGGTTCTAGGAGGTGGAATTAACACATATTATCCGAAGGAAAACAAAATACTTCAGGACAAAATAGGCGAAGAAGGACTCCTCATAAGTGAATACGAAGATGATTTTCAGGCGAAGGCATATACGTTCCCTCAGAGAAACAGAATAATTTCTGCACTTGCAGATGCAGTGGTAGTTGTGGAAGCTCAGACAAGAAGCGGTTCTCTGATTACTGCCGAAAGTGCGATTGAGCAGGGAAAAAATGTTTATGCTGTTCCCGGAAACATAACCAGCAAAACCAGTATGGGAACAAATAAGCTTATAAGAGAAGGAGCTTTGCCTCTTGTGTTTATTGATGATGTTTTTATAGATATGGGACTTACACGGGAAATATCAAAGGAATCCGAAATGAAACTGGGAAAAGAGGAAAAAGCTGTCCTTGAAATCGTTATGAAGGCAGGCGAAATCTCATTTGAACAACTTTATCACATAACGAACATAAAGCCACAAAAGATTAATGGTATAATCTCCGTACTTGAGCTAAAAGGCTTTGTTTTTTCTGAAATGGGAAAAATTCTTATTGCAAAATTCTGATAAGGTGTATAGAATAATAACTTGAGATAGTTTTTGCAGATTAAATGGAGGAAAAATGGCAGCAGCTAAGAAAATATTAGTAATAGTAGAGTCTCCGTCTAAGGCCAAAACAATTGGCAAGTATTTGGGTTCCAGATATAAAGTTATAGCCTCGGTGGGTCATGTAAGAGATCTGCCCAAGAGCAAACTAGGCATAGATATAGAAAATGATTTTGAGCCACAGTATATTACCATCAGAGGTAAAGGTGACCTGATTAAAGAGCTTAGAAAAGAAGCGAAGAAAGCTTCAAAAGTTTATCTGGCAACTGACCCGGACCGTGAAGGAGAAGCAATTTCGTGGCATCTTGCATTTTTGCTGGGAATAGATATTTCTACTCCATGCAGAATTGTATTTAACGAAATTACCAAAACAACAATTAAAGAAGCGATTAAACATCCGAGAACGATAGATGTAAGTCTGGTAGACGCGCAGCAAGCGAGAAGAGTTCTTGACAGACTTGTGGGATATCAGATAAGCCCATTGTTGTGGAGAAAAATCCGAAAGGGTCTGTCGGCAGGTCGAGTTCAGTCTGCCGCTCTTAAGATAATATGCGACAGAGAAAAGGAAATTCAGGATTTTGAACCTAAGGAATACTGGAACATAATTGCAAATTTCAAAAAGAAGAAAAAGTTCCAGGCAAAGCTGACGGCTTATAAGGGTGAGAAAATTACAGTCGAAAACAAGGCTGTTAATGATAAGATTATAGAAGAACTGAGTAAGAGCGACTTTGCTGTGAAATCTGTAGTCCAGAAGGAACGCAGGAGAAAACCTTATGCGCCTTTTACAACAAGCAGCATGCAGCAGGATGCATCAACAAAGCTGAACTTCAACACCAGAAAAACCATGATGGTAGCTCAGCAGCTTTATGAAGGTGTAGATATAAAAGGAAAAGGCACTACAGGTCTTATCACTTATTTGAGAACAGACTCTGTAAGAATTTCAGAGGATGCAAAAAATGCAGCAGCCGAATTTATTACGGAAAGATACGGAAAAGAATACTGGTCAAACAATGTTTATTCAAACAAGAAAAAGGATATTCAGGATGCTCATGAAGCTATAAGACCAAGTGAGATCACTATAGATCCACTGGACATAAAGGATTCTTTGACGAATGACCAGTTTAAGTTGTATAATCTTATCTGGTCAAGATTTATGGCAAGTCAGATGACTGCAGCAGTATTTAACGGAATACAGGCTGATATTGAAAACGGAGATTATACTTTCAGAGCTTCAGGTTCGGAACTAGTATTTGATGGTTACCAGAGAGTTTACAAGACCTCTCAGGACGAAGCAAAGGACAAGATGCTTCCGGAGCTGGAAGAAGGAGAAATTCTCAAGGCAGAATCCATAGAAGGTGAACAGTCATTTACTCAGCCACCTGCAAGATATACAGAAGCTAGTCTTGTCAGAGAGCTGGAAGACAAAAACATCGGACGTCCAAGTACATATGCCCCTATTGTAAGTACCCTTACAGAGAGAAAGTATGTAACAAGGGAAAAGAAGAGCCTAAAACCTACGGAACTGGGCTTTGTTGTTACTGGTGTAATGGAAGAATACTTCAAAGAAATCGTGGATGTAAACTTTACGGCTGACATGGAAGACAAGCTGGATAACATAGAAGTTGAACATACAGAATGGAAATCCGTAATAAGGGATTTTTACGGTCCCTTCGAAAAAGAACTGAAATTTGCGGATGAATCAATAGAAAAGGTTACAATCGAAGACCAGCCTACAGGGGAAAACTGTGAGCTGTGTGGCAAGCCGATGGTAATCAAAGCCGGAAGATTCGGTGATTTCATAGCATGCAGTGGATACCCTGAATGCAAAAACACAAAACCTATCGTAAAGAAAATCGATGTAAAATGTCCTGAATGCGGAAAAGATATAGTTGTCCGCAAGAGCAGGAGAGGAAAAGTGTTTTATGGATGCAGCGGTTATCCTGATTGTTCATGTTCTTTTTGGTACAAACCGATAAACAGAAAATGTCCGAAGTGCGGAAGTCTTTTGATGGAAAAGAAGGGCAAAAATACAACATATGCATGCTCAAACAGCGAATGCGACTACAAAGAATAATTTTATATAAACAATTGGGAGGTATGGTGATATGGTGCAATTTCATGCTACCACAATTTGTGCCGTAAGAAGAGGACCTGAAGACATCGCAATCGGCGGTGACGGACAGGTTACAATGGGCGAAACAGCTATTATGAAAAACGGCGCAAAAAAGGTAAAGAAGATTTTTAATGGAAAAGTGCTTACAGGCTTTGCAGGCTCTGTTGCAGATGCTTTTTCTTTGACAGAGAAATTCGAAAAGAAACTGGAAGAACACGGAGGCAACCTTAAGAGAGCTGCAGTTGACCTTGCTCAGCTATGGAGATCCGACAAGGGTATGAGAAGCCTGGAGGCTCTTATGATTGTTGTTGACAAGGATGATCTTCTTGTAGTATCCGGAAACGGCGAAGTTATAGTTCCCGATCAGGATTTTATCGCTATCGGGTCAGGTGGAAACTTTGCTTATTCTGCAGCAAATGCTTTGTTTAATCACACTGATATGAGTGCAGAGGAAATAGTAAGAGAATCCCTCAAGATTGCATCGTCAATTTGTGTTTACACTAATGACAATATTTCAGTGGAAAAGCTGTAGTGGGGAGGTGGAAAAATGGCTGAAAAAATTCAGAATATGACTCCGAAAGAAATTGTTGCGGAGCTAGACAAATATATTATAGGTCAGGACGAGGCAAAGAAATCCGTAGCTATAGCACTCAGAAACAGATACAGAAGAAGTCTTTTATCAGATGAGATGAGAGAAGAAATTACTCCGAAGAACATTCTGATGATGGGACCTACAGGCTGCGGTAAGACAGAAATCGCAAGACGTCTTGCAAAGCTGATGAAGGCACCTTTTGTAAAAGTTGAAGCAACAAAGTTTACAGAAGTGGGCTATGTGGGAAGAGATGTTGATTCCATGATCAGAGATTTGGTGGAAGCTTCTATCAGAATCACAAAACAGTCAATGCTTCAGGAAAAGTATGACATTGCAGACGGAATCGCAGAAGATAAAATTATAGAAGCTATGATTCCGGGCAAGAAAAAGAAAAAGGACGAAAACAAAAATAAAAGTCCTTTTGATTTCCTTATGAACAGTGGTGGATATACAAGCCAAAAGCAGCTCTATGAGGAGAGCCAGATGGCAAAGGAAGAAGAGAAACCTGAAGGGGATGTTGAAATGGCACGTGAACAGGTCAGACAACAGCTCAGAGAAGGTCTTCTGGAAGAGCAGTTTATAGAAATCGAAGTTACAGAAGCTCCTAAGGGAAATCAGCTTGATATGAGTAACGAGGGTATGAGCATCGCAATCGGAAACATTTTCGGCGATATGATGCCAAAGAAGACCAAAAACAAGAGAGTAAGAGTAAAGGATGCCAGAAAAATTCTTAGAGAGCAGGAAGCTCAGAATCTTCTTGATATGGATCAGGTTACTGACGAAGCCCTGGAAAATGCAGAACAAAACGGCATTATCTTTATAGATGAAATCGACAAGATTGCATCAGCTTCCGGATATACAAGCGGTGCTGATGTTTCAAGAGAAGGGGTTCAGAGGGATATTCTTCCTATTGTCGAAGGAAGTGTGGTAAATACAAAATACGGTCCCGTCAAGACAGACCATATTCTCTTCATCGGTGCAGGTGCATTCCACGTTTCAAAGCCTACAGACCTGATTCCTGAACTTCAAGGTAGATTCCCAATCAGGGTTGAACTCAAGAATCTGACGAAGGAATCTTTTGTAAAAATCCTGACAGTTCCGGAAAATGCTATCATCAAACAGAACCAGGCTTTGATGGCTACAGAAAAAATAAATTTAGAATTTTCTGAAGAAGCTATTGACGAAATCGCCGGAATGGCTTATCTTATGAATGAGCAGACTGAAAATATCGGTGCAAGAAGACTGCATACAATTATGGAACGTTTGCTTGAGGATGTTTCTTTTGAAATACCTGAAACAAATGGTGAACCGTTTGTTATCGATAGAGAATACGTGCAGAGTAAATTTGAAGATACTATACACAAGGATGATCTGGATAGATACATACTTTAGTATTTTAGGTGTGCCAAACCGGATGATTTGAGTGTGTGTATGTAAAAAAAGAAAGAGTAAGAGGTATAAAATGAGCGAAACTTTATTGACAAGAGTAAGAAAACTGAACTGGGTTTTATCAGAAAGTACATCAGGATATGTATCCTTTGATGAATTATGTAATATTTTGAGCGAAATGCTCTCATCAAACGTATATATTCTTAACAAGAGAGGAAAGGTTCTTGCTGCAAAGTATGAGGATGGAGAAGAAGCTCCGCTGAAATATAACGAAGCAGAAGACCAGTACGAACTTCCTGAAGAATATAACGAAAAGTTCCTGGAAATCGAAGAAACATGCGAAAATCTGACATACGATTCAATCAAAGAAATCTATGGTGATGATTATTCACTTGCAAGCAAATTCCATACAATTGTACCTATCATCTTCGGCGGCAAGAGAGTTGCAACTCTTCTTATAGTTAGAACAAGCAAAGCATACTCAGACGAAGATATCGCTATCTGCGAATATGGTGCTACAGTTGTAGGTATTGAAGTTGCAAGAGGAATCGCACTGGAAGAGGAAGAAGACAACAGACAGAAGAACGCTGTAACTATGGCACTTGAAACACTGTCATACTCAGAACTGGATGCTGTAATCAAAATCTTTGCAGAACTTGAAGGTGACGAAGGTCTTCTGATTGCAAGCAAAATTGCAGACAAATCAGGCATTACAAGATCTGTAATCGTAAATGCACTCAGAAAACTCGAAAGTGCCGGAGTTATCGAATCAAGATCACTGGGAATGAAGGGTACAAGAATCAAAATCACTAACGAATTCCTAAGAGATGAAATCAGAAAAGTAGACATTTAAGAATCAATCGAGTCTGACAGAGTCGCAAATAAGCCTTTTAGTGCTTGTGCGACTCTTTTAGTATCAGAATGATTAGACGACAGTTAAAGTTTGTTTAAAGCCAAAAGAAAGGATTATACAGGTATATCCGCACACTGAGGTGGGGTTATATCTGTATTAATATGCAGATGCTGAGATTTAACCAGAATAACGAAGTTATAACAGAAGAAAAATACAGAGCTATAACCGTGGGACTTCAGCTAAAAGAAGATATTTCGTATTCCATGGAGGAACTTTCGGGACTTGCAGAGGCAGCCAATATAGAAGTGGCAGGGCAGATGATTCAGTCCCTGGAAAAGCCGAACAAAGCTACATGGATTGGAAAAGGAAAGGTTGAAGAACTGGCAGAACTTGTTTCTAATATGGAAATAGACCTTGTTATATTTAACGATGAGCTTACGGGAATGCAAATCAGAAATCTAGAAGACGCAACAGGTGTCAGAGTAATCGACAGAACTATACTGATTCTTGATATATTTGCAGCCCGTGCAGAATCAAGAGAAGGTAAGCTTCAGGTTGAGCTTGCCCAGCTCAAATACAGACTTCCGAGACTTATCGGATTCGGAAAATCCCTGTCCAGACTCGGAGGAGGAATCGGAACCAGAGGTCCCGGCGAAAAGAAACTGGAAACAGACAGACGTCACATCGAAAGAAGAGTCGACGACATAAGAGCGGAGCTTCAGGCGGCTGTTCAGGTTAGAAATACCCAAAGATCAAAGAGAGAAAAAAGCGGAATTCCTGTAGTTGCCCTGGTGGGGTATACAAACTCGGGAAAGTCGGCTTTGATGAACAGATTCCTTTCTCTGGAGGAAAAGGAAGACAAAGTTGTTAAAGAAAAAGACATGCTGTTTGCGACGCTGGACACGCAGCACAGAAAAATCACGATAGAAAAGGGAAAAGAGTTTATCCTTATAGATACTGTCGGATTTGTAAGTAAGCTGCCACACAGTCTTGTAGAGGCATTTAAAGCGACATTAGAAGAGGTTTGCAGTGCAGATTTGCTTCTTCATGTTGTGGATTCATCATATGAGGAAAATCAATTTCATATAGATGTTACTCGAAAAGTTCTCGAGGAAATCGGCGCCGGCGGAAAAGACAGCATAATGGTATACAACAAAATGGATCTCCTCGAAGACGAAAACATTTCTGAAGCCGGAAATGATTCTATTTTCGTTTCGGCAAAAGAAGGAACTAACATAGAAGAGCTTATTTCCATGGTGAAAAAGCGCATCTTTGGAGATCTCGTAAGAACAAAGCTTGTAATACCGTATACCAGAGGAGACATTTCTTCTTATCTTTGCGAAAACAGCAAAATATATTCTATGGAATACGGCGAAGAGGGAACTGTTTTTGACGTGGAATTAAAAGATGAAGATTTTCGGAGGCTGGCGGACTATGTTGCTATATAAGACTGTAATGAATGAAGGTGAAGATGAACAGATAATCGAAAAGTCAAGATTTATTGTTCATGTGAAACCTGTGGAAACAAAGGAAGAAGCTGATGAGTTTATTGCATCGGTAAAAAAACAATACAAGGATGCTACCCATAATGTTCCGGCGATGGTTATCGGGGATAAAATGCAGATTCAGTGGGGCAGTGACGACGGAGAACCTCAAGGCACTTCAGGTGCACCTATAGTTCAGATGCTTGTAAATGAGGGGATAACCAATGTTGCTTTGGTTGTCACTCGCTATTTTGGCGGAATAAAACTCGGTACAGGCGGACTTGTAAGAGCCTACACCAGCAGTGCAAAGCTGGGAATTCTTGCAGCGGGAATTTGTGAAGTATGCGAAATGAAGTCTGTGAGAGTAAAAGTGGACTACAGTATCTACAGCAAACTTGAAAATTATAGATTTGATTTTGATGTTTTCAGAGAAAATATCGAATATACAGATTGTGTAAGCCTTGATCTTGTAATAAAACCTGAGGTTGAGGAGCAACTGAAAACTATTTTAACAAATATATCTGATGGCAAGGTTATATTTGTCAAAGGAGAAAGTGTAATTAAGAAGAGCCCGGTTTCTGCGTAAACCGGGTAATTTTTTCTGGTGGATTTGTGGCTGCGCAGAGAGGTTTTCGTGAGTTGTTTTCTCGAGGATTCGGGCAGGTTTTTTCGGACTGTTTGTGCCCTGCATGGGTTAATTTACATACATTACTGCAGATAATTGGATTACAGTAAAGAATTTTTAAAATAGCATATTGTTGAAATTCCAACAGTTATACAGTTTACAAAGCACCTGTGCTAAGAAAAACAAAAAAATACTGGGTAAAAGTTGTTGACAAGGGGGCAATGCCATGATATTATAAGTGAGCGCTTTGAAATTGTTCAATTCGAAACGCGAGACATTTGAGAGAAGAAAAAAGAATTTGAAAAAAGTTCTTGACAAACGCTTCTCAGAAGGTTATACTAGTTAAGCGACTTGTTTACGGCGGAGACGTGAACGGGGCAAGAAAGCAAAACGCAGATAACTGCAAATGAAAAAAGTTCTTGACAAAGTTAAGACGAAATAGTATAATCTATAAATGTGTCAACGACTTAAGAACGGACATGTGGGGGCGTATAGCTCAGCTGGGAGAGCATCTGCCTTACAAGCAGAGGGTCATAGGTTCGAGCC
>CALHKP010000068.1 GCA_938034165.1 uncultured Clostridia bacterium
TGATGTATTCCGGTTTTTAACGCTTCCACATCACTCACTTTTCTGAGATTATTCATTGCGCGAAGTAAACTTATTGGCGAATAGTCAATACTCCTTCTAAGGATGTTTACAGGTGTTTTAACAAACGGCATCTGACTTTCTAAAACCATATTGCCCGCTCTATACAGCCAGGAGCCATCACCCGCTTTTCCTGCCGTTTTCTCCTTGAACCGCACAAGAACATCAGCCATTTTGCTATTATCCCTGAATGTTGCGATTTCTGCCCGCCTCATAGCGTATGCGTCAGCCATGGTCTTTTGTTGCGGTGTCATTTCGTCCAGCTTATCAAGCGGTATGTCCTTTGATTTCGCCCATCTTACATAATTCTTCTGATACTCGTGCTTTAATGTAAGTGCTACGTCTTCCCATTCAAGCGCAGCATAATTTTTCTGTATTATATTGTTGAGCCATTTTGTTCTGACAATAGGCGAACCATCAGGTCTTGTAGTTTCAATATATTTCTGCTTGCTGTTCGCTTTTTTATAATTCTTCTCAAATAAACCATCGAGATATTCACTGTTATTCTTTATTTCATTCCGGGTAACGTGAACCATCTCTATAGAGCTTCCTAAATTCTCTATGCGTTTACGCACTGCTGGTATCTTATACAACCCTATTTCTATGGCATCAGACATTGTTCTTCCGACCTTAAACACACTATTTCCAATTATATTTCTTATATGTGTCTTCGGATTAGCAAGCATCGAAAAGTGTCGTATCTCATTCCACTTTTCAAACCACGTAGCAGGGATGTTGTCCCACAACTCAACACTTATCTGCCCCATGACTTCTTCGATCTCTTCGTCGGTCTCCGCTTTGAGTATTCGCTGTACTTGTTCGTCACTGAGCGTTATCGCCTTTCCACCCAGCCTGTCAGCATATTTTTCCTGTAACTTCAACGCTTCTTTTGATGCTACCCTGAGCCTCCCTTCAGGTGTCGTTCTCAGTAGCATCTTTGTAGCGTTCAAGAGCCGTCCTGCGTGAGACGATGCGTCTGTCGCCTTGTCAATGACTTCTAACAATGCTCTGGTCGCATCATTATCGTTTACAGCATCTTTTGACAACTTTTCAAACAGCACCTGTGCTCTCGCCATAAACAGATGCTCATTACCATCAAAATCCATGTCCATGAACTTCTGGTATGCGCTGCCGTCTTCAAGCTCTTCTCTCGCCTGTTTCAGTGCTGCATCTTGAGCTTGTTTTGTCGCCTTGTCGAACAGCCCTTCACGTACCCACGGCTCTATAATTTCAGCTACATCATCATCTACCTGATTTGCCAACTTGACCGCCGTCTGTCTTGCACGTGGCACTTCTTCAGGCGATATCCTCTCCGTAGCTCTTTCAAGAGCCTGTCTCGGTGACGGATTATCATACTTCGTCTTCTCGGCGATATTATCAAACTGTGTAGTCGTTTCAGGTTCGTTGCCGACACGCCTTGCTTCGGCTATAAAGTCTTCGTCTATATCGTCTCCGACTGCCCTTAAAGCGTCTATAGGATTTACTCCTTCGCTTGTAAGTGTTTCCAGCACTTCGTCCTCACTCAAGCCTTGCGCCTTAAGCTCTTCTGCCCTTCTAACAATATTGACATCAACGTCTGTGTTGTTTATGCTATTAGCAGAAAGCCTGTCGGCGGACAAGTAGGAATCATCGGGCAGTGCCTGCGATGATGCTTGATACCGAAGGCTTTTTTCTTGTTTTGCAAGAAGGCCATCTCGATATGCCAGTGCTTCATCATAGTCGTTAAATATAGGCAATACATCAAGGTCTGCTGATGAAGATATTGCATATTCATCCTTACCCATCTTGGTAATCACAGTATCTATATCATCGTTGTTTTTCATCATGATATAGACATCCGGCTTATTTTTTAATAGCAAAGCATCATCAACATATTCAGCGTTAAACGGTACACGTGCCACAGGGACAAACCCTGCTTGTTCATATTTTTTCACAAGAGCCTTGCCGTAACAATCCATCTTTGTACCACCATTCGCACGTGCGGTAACAATTAAGTCTTTTACAGCTCCTCTGTATTTTGTACCTGCGTTAAATACGCCTACGATATCTCCGTCACTTTTAACAGCTACTCCGGCAGAGCCATCATCTGATAAGAATGTTTTTGCCTCGCTGCTTTTGAGGCTATCTACGCTCTGGGAATCTACAAAAGCTCCGTGTTTATTCGTCGATATCGCATTATCAAGCTGTCTACTAAAAACGGCATAATCGCTACTACTTAACTTCGTATCGACTATGCCGCTATTTGTCATTTTTGTTCTCGTTTCAGGTTCTACAGAGTTGCCGCCCACTCGATTTCTTCCCAGTCCCTCTGTTCCGGTGGTTCCAACAGCATTGCTTCTATATACCCCGCTTCCTGCGGAACTTCCTGCATCAACCTGTCGTATATTGGCTGTTCCTCCGGTGTCAGCGGGTACAGTTCTCTGCCCCATTTGTCGTATATCTTCCCCTGTGGATTCATCGGATAAACTTCTCTGCCCTGTTTGTCCGTTATCATTTGCAACACCTCCTGTACCTAAATTATATCCAGTAGCTTTTTTACTGTCAACAGCTTTAGCAGTTGCAGCGTTTGCATCCGTTATCTTAGTAACATCTACGCCAGTTCCTTTGTAGTCTGCCGTCGCCTTGCTAACAGCCTTAGTCTGCCTCTTCGCTGCGTTCTCAGTCCTGACTTTTTCCATGATGTCGTTGTACCATTTTATTTCAGAATCAGTCAAGGATTGTCCAAGGTTTCTCTTCGCAATAATACCCGTCAGTTTCTTGTAGTTACCACCTTTAGTCAATATTGATGCAGCGTCCACAGCTCCACCGACAGTCATATCCATGACCGTACTTGTCGCGAAAGCCTTTGCGGCTTCTGTTGGATCAAAGTTTCCTCTGGCATCTGTCCCCTGCTTCACAGCATCAGCAACGTTAAATGGCGTTGATATGATTGCGTCTGCCGCACGATTAGCCACAAGAGTTTTCGCCTTGTCTTTTCCAGTCAGTTTCAAGCTTCTCCACGTATTATCAACAATTTTATCAAGGATTTCACTCTTGCCTTTTGACTTTAATTCCTTTTCAACAGCGGTTTTTACACTTCCTTTAAGGTTCTTTTTCACGAGAGTTTTTAATTCTTTCTTCGTAACCGCTTTTCCAATGCTTTTTGCTGTTTTCTTTGCGCCAACTTTCATTGCGCCCTTAAATGCGGTTTGTATACCTTTTTCAGCTGCACCACCGCCACCGCCAATGAAGAAAGAGCCAATTGTGCCAGCCGTATACCCTGCCTTGTACGCAGTAGAATCTTTGGCTTTATCTACTGCGGCAGCATCACGATCAGAATAGTATTTGCTTACATTTTTATTAGCTATTGATGTTGGGCTTAAGCCTTCAATGACACCAACAAGCCCAGCACGATTCACATAGTCGGCCGTTTGAATTTTAGCAAGTTTTTTCGCGATCTCAGGATTCTCTTTCAAAAATTCTTTTTCAGAACTCTGTGTAGACCCTTTTATTTTCCTTCCCCTTGTACTAGAAAAAATTCTTGCGCGGTGATATGCCTCCCGTTCTTTTTTGGATAGCTGTTCTACATTCTCAATTCTTTCCCCGTACTTTTTTTGAATGTCATTATGAATATCCCTTTCAGTTGCTTTCGCCTCAGCATTTATCACATTTCTGAGATTCTTCTTTTCATTCTCAGATAGTTCATAGCCAGCCTTTTTATATTCATTGATCGTTTTTCTATACGCCTTTGCGCTTTCAGCAACAATTTGTGTTGTGGCTGCACCTTTCGCTAAAGCAGCAACAGTGTTATTCCCTGTCTTATATGTTTCCTGCTTCTTTTTTTCTTTCTTTTTTGGGGATGTGTTCGTCTGTACAGTCTTCCCGAATCTGCCAGTTTTCGCATCCTTTTTAAACTGCTGAAACTGTGTTTTTTTCTGCTGCGTTTGTTTGATCGTAGGAATTACAACCTTCTTTTTAGCAACTGATTTCTTTACAGCTGAGTTAGTTTTTACAGCAGCTTTTTTCACCGCACTTGTTCCCTGCCTTGCAAGACTTTTCGCAGAGCTTCTTGACGAAGAATAACCTCCTCTACTTGCTGTTGAGGAGGTCTTCTTCACTACCTTATTTACTGCTTTCGCAGCTTTTTTTATCGCACTAGCAACACTATTCTTCTTTTTCTTCTTAGCCATGGTTCAACTCCTTAATACCCTTTCGCATGTGCTTGCAAATAAGCTATTCTAGCCTGTATAATGGCCTTTTCTCTTGTTGTTTTAGCGTTTTTATATGCGGTGTTCAGGGTTGCCGTACTATAAACACCTGCATATTTAGCTGTTAAAAGGTCTGTATTGGCAGCTTCCTCATTTTCTTTTTGAGTCTGTGCGATTTGTCGTTCTTCTGCTTCTCGCTGTTCTATATATGATAATTTTGATGCGTCTGTTGTCTGTTTGTAGTTGAATAAATTATCGTTTGCCTGAGTTTCCACATCCTCTAATGCCCGTGACTTCTCCTTCTGCATATTATTCCTATTGTTTTGATATGTAGTTGCTAATTTGAGGTTAGATGTCTCTGTTGCCCCGCCCCTTATGCCAGAGCGGGTAAGATTTTCGTTTAGTGCCTTCTGATCCTGCATCCGGGTTATATAAAGTTGTTTTAACTTCTCGTTATAGTCTTCTTCTGTCCGCTTCTTTGCTTTTTCCTTGTCAGCATTAACCTTTGCCGCATATTCGTTATATAAGTCATCATAACGCTTTGTCTCAGTTTCGTAAGCCATGTCATATTCCTCACTTTATACATCCATCCCTTCCTACATAGTAGGGATTCCATTCTGTGCGCTCTTTAACTACGGGCAGTGTTTTGCATTTATCATATATTTCTGTTCCGGTTCCGTTGCCTCCAAGCCCATGATAGCCCTGGTAGATTTCCGTCAGGGTCTCCATTTCTTCAAATGTAATTTGATTAGTTTCGATATAGAATTGGCCGTATCTAAACAGGCGATCATGTCCATTCGCCCGAACAGCTATTGTCAGGGCTCTAAATCGTTGTATCACCCATGCCAGGGTGCCAGCCGCAAAACTGGCAACCCCCGCACAAAATATCTCTATCCAATTTTCCAGTATACTTTCCCACATGGCGACACCTACACATTTATATGTACAGCGTTACCCATCTGCGCTGTATTGGCATAGCTG
>CALHKP010000069.1 GCA_938034165.1 uncultured Clostridia bacterium
TGGGACATAATCAGTTTCGTTATACTAAGACAATATCACATTTGATACATATTGTTGTTATACAACAGAACATGATTATTGACAAAAAAATCAAGCATCTTTATAATATATACTTAGGGTTCATATATTATAAAGAGAATAGGAGCAAATTATATTATGGATCAGAATGAGTTACTGGAGAAACTGGATATTCCACAGTTTAAAACACAAGCTGACTTGCTGGCAGATAAGCTGAAGGAACTGATTACAAGCGAAAACTTTGCACAGGGTTTCGTCTTTCCCAACGAGAATGAGTTCTGCAAGCTGCTTAATGTGAGCAGAGGTACACTTAGAGACGCTTACAAAAAACTTGACACACAAGGTTTTATAGAACGAACAAAACAAGGCACATTCGTAAAATGCAAGGATACCATAGCAAAGCAAGGTAATTTCGCAGCCAGCCTTGAGCTGGCTTCGAGACAGGAAATGCTGGAATTTATATGTGCCTTCGAACCCGAAGCCGCAGCTCTCGCAGCACAGAAAATGACCGACGAAGATTTGAAACAGCTGAAAGCTCTAATGCTTGAATGTGAAAACTGCATTTCAGATCAAAAGGCACTAAACGAGGCAAATTATAAGTTCCACGAATTTATACGACTTCAGACCAAAAACAATCTTGTAATAAGCGCACTTACCGCTTATTACGACATTTTCAGTAAACAGATTGTAAATATGATTTATGATTTACTCAAGCGTAACGTTGATGATTTCAGAAACAAAGCTCTCGAAGAACACAGACTTCTTTACCAAGCCTTTGTGGAAAGAGATGCTGAAACAGCACGCAAAATTTCGCATAATCACCTGCTTGCTGATATAGAGATTTACAAGAAGCTTAATCAGAGCAATATTGACGAACTACAAAGTGTATAACTTTCAATACTAATTAAAAGGGTGCGCATGTACTGAACATGCACACCCTTTTTCGTGATTTATTTCTTCATATATTAGTAAAAATATACCGACGAAGCTAGATTGTTAAGGAACGAAACAACACTCCATGGAGTGATGCAAGAATTTTTTGCATAAACATTAACTTCAACTGAAGCTCTATCATTAAACACTTTGATTCTAAGATCATCGTCATTCGGCATATTGGGATCACCATAGATTTTTATATTTGTACTATCCGGTCCAACCGTTGCCAAGGATGTAGCAACTCCGATATTAATGTGCTTTGGAAGTAGCTTGATTGCCTCTGTTGCACTTCCTTCAAAGAGAAGAGTCTTCTTGCCTGTCTGCAAAGGTTCTTCACTAAAGACCCCTGTTCCTCTATATGTGGAGGCTTCTCTTATCTGTACAAGTTCAGCTTGAGCATCTCCCATAAGCGCAATAGTTTGCATTATATCAAATCCCCCTATTGCACCTGATGAAAAATATAGTCTTGCGCCTGCTTCTGCTGCAGTCTTTTTTGCCTCCTCAAAGAATTCACTGTCTGCAAACGCCCCTATTGATAACGGCAGAAAATCTATCCCACTCTTTAAAACAGGAAGAGCATAAGCTTTGGCAGCTCCAATAGCTGCGGCCTCTGCAACGATTGAAGGCTTATACGAAATAAGCTCTTCTATATCCTTTGCTATTTTGCAATCAGCTTTCTCGGACAGCTCCGAAAGTTTTTCTTGATTCATTCCGCATATGCACACAAGTTCATACGCCGGCATTTTTCCCTGACAATATGCATCGACTATAACACTTGCAATGCCTCCATCACCAATCAAAGCAAATTTTTTCTTATCCACTTGAATCACTCCTTCGATTTTTTAAATTTCAATCCCGGTTCAAAAGCCGGAAATGTTCTTTCTCCAATTGACAGATATTCGTTTTCCGCAGTGTTTAAAATAAGCGGATCAATCTTCCTTACATCAATCTTTCCGTTCTTTTCTACACAGCTTTCATCAACTTGAATATTTACAATCTCTCCTACTACCATAATGTGTGAGCCCACTTCAAAAGATTCCTTTAGATTACATTCAAGTGCAAACGGAAACTCTTCAATAAGAGGTGCATCAACACCGCTCTTCGACGGAGTAAGTCCGGATTGTTCAAACTTATCTTCCTCTCTGCCTGAGACGAGGCCAAAATAATCCACTTCTGCTGCATGCTTAAAATCAGGCACGTTAACAGTAAACGCTTTGTGCAGTTTTATGTTTTCATATGTTTTTCTTGATTCTCTTATAGAAATCATAATGCATGGTGGCTCCGAGCTGCAGATTCCCGCCCAGGCAACCGTCATTGCATTTGCTCTGAAATCCTCTCCGTATGTTCCTATTACCAGTGCAGGTGCCGGAAACAGAATATCATCTGCTTTCATTTTAACTTTCATCTGATTCCTCCTATTTAAATCCATCCTGTATAAGGTCTTTGCTGAACCGCATTTTCCATCCAGTTAATAAGTGTTACAAAATCAAACACCGGAAGCTTTGTTTCTCTCTGAATATCCCACGCATATGGTGGCATATCGCTACATTCAAGCAAAATCGCTCCCACATCCGGGTTTTCATCCACTAGCTTTTTGGTTGCGCTGACAACATCATTTCTCACCCCCGCAGGATCAAATGCGCCCTTATCTTCCATTATGTTACGGAAATTGTCATAATATCACAAATTGCCGATGACAAGATCCTCTGTATCCGTTATACCGCAATTTTTGTATATACTTTCGTTCAATGCCTCAGCATTTGCTGTCATAACACCGATTTTTTGTCCCGGTTTCAGAAGAGTTCTTATCCACGGAACCTGAACAAGGCTTGAAACCGCAACCGGCACATCAAGATCTGCCGCAAGCTGATTCTGAAAATAGCCAAAGAACCCACATGCACCGGAAATAGCTCTTACTCCTTCTTCCTGAAGCTCCTTTGCCGCATCCAGAATTGTTTGGTAAACCTCCTGACTTCCGCTGTGCAACGTTGGAGTATCCAGATTCTTAACAGGTTTAAAGCGAACAGGATATTTATATGTCCAGGCGTTTACAACATTTCCCGGGACCATAGGGTACCAGCTCTTGTCAATCAGCAAAATACCTATACCCTGTCCTGCAAAATTCTGTCTCGGCGGCATTTCAACTCTACCTGCCTCTTCTAGTGTTTCCGGTGAAGCAAATCCATACATCTTGTTAACGCTCATCTATCTCTTTCCTTTCAACTTCATTAAAGTATTAATCCCATTTCTGCATTGCTCCGCCCTTCTCTGCAGGCAAGCAACCTTTCGCATAGGATCTCATGAACCCTCTCATAGTTTTTGGCTCCGGTTTTATATAATTTTTCTTTCTTTCTTCAATAACAGCATCTTCAACAAGAAGAGTTATTGAACGGTTGTTAATATCTATGTCTATCATATCACCATCTTCAACAAAAGCAATCAGCCCGCCCGCTGCTGCTTCAGGTGAAATATGACCGACAATCGGACCATGGTTAAAGCCTGAGAATCTTCCATCCGTGATAAGAGCAACGCTTTCATCAAGTCCCAGGTTGATAATTGCAGAAGCTGTGCTTTCAACCTCTACCATCCCCGGTGCACCTACAGGTCCAGCATATCTTACAACAATAACCGAACCTTCCTCTATCTTTCCTTCAATGAGTGCATTATACGCCTTTGCATCACTGTCAAACACTTTCGCACTACCAACAAAATGGTGCATTTGTTCTTTGACAGATGACGACCGCATAACGCATCCGTTAGGAGACAGGTTACCCTTCAAAATTGCAAGACCTCCGTCTACCGTAAGAGGATTTTCAAGACTTCTGATAATGTCATTCGGAGTATCTTTTGCCGTCTCAAGAATTTCTCCAAGAGTATGACCGGATACATTTAGAGCATTCTTATGCAGCTGTCCTTCCAACTGTTTAAATATTGCAGGAACACCTCCAAGGTAAAACAGTTTATCTACCGTATGCTTTCCGCATGGTTTAATATTTGCAATACAAGGTGTCTCATGACTCAATTTGTCAAATAAATCAAGATCTATTCCCGGAATCTGAAGTTCATTTCCCAGTGCAAGAAGATGAAGAATTGCATTCAGCGAGCCTCCTATTGCCAAATCCATTCTTATTGCATTTTCGATAGATTCTCTTGTAATAATCTTTGATGGCGTCAGATCCTCATAAACCATTTGAACTATTCTCTCTCCGATTCTGTGAGCACTCACCAGTTTATCTGTATAAACCGCCGGTATTGTTGAGGAATATTCAGGAGTCATGCCAAGTGCTTCAACAAGAACCTGCATTGTGTTTGCAGTTCCAAACAAAGGACATGCACCGGTAGTAGGACACGCTCCCATTTCCAATTTACTGATATAAGCAAAGTCAATTTCGTCTTTATTTTTGTTAAGCTCTCCCACGGAACGTTCAAGAACATCTCCCAAAGCAAGCTCCTCGTTATCAATACGTCCCGAAAGCATCGGACCGCTCACAAAACAAATGGTAGGTTTATCTGTTCTTGCTGCCGCAAGAAGTGTTCCCGGCACAATGTTATCGCATCCGGCTGTAAGTATCAATCCATCAAAATGCTGGATATTTGATACAAGCTCGCAACTTCCTGCAACCAAATCTCTCATAGCCATATCCTGCTCCATGCCACAGTGTCCGATTGAAACCTCTGCACAAGTTGACGGAATTCCGAATTCAAACGGGATTCCTCCTGCATGCCAGATTCCCGATTTAATTGCCTCGACCTGCTCCCTTAAAGGTTTGTGCCCCGGACTGTGATCCGAAAATGCATTTGCAATACCTATATGTGGTCTGTGTTCAAGTTCTCTTGGATCGTACCCGCTTCCCTTATATGTAGCCCTGCAATGAGTTGCGATAGGCCCTTCAAATACAGTATTTTTAAAGCTCATTTTCATTGTCTCCTTTAGTCTTTTCTTCCATCTTGAAGCAACCGGTAAGTGCCATTATCAAGAATATACTGCCGATTATGTATGCATACCATGTATAAGGCATAAAAGCTACTGCGTTATTAATAGGTTCAATAAAGGTATATGTCTTAGAAACTTCTTTCATCATGGTACAAAACAGAAGTGTTGATCCGCACCATGGAAGAGAATGTCCCCACATACAGTGAACTGCACTGCAGAAATTTGCCAGTCTTAAACGACTAATTTTAAATCTGTCACCTATGGTTCGTACAAGAGGTCCACCTACGATAATGGATACAATTGATTGGCCCAAACAACTTGCGGATATGGACATAATAACCCAGTTAATTACTTCCGCACTTCTAACACTGGTTGCAAATTTCTGAAGCTTATCAAGCAGACGTTCCATTGCACCGCCTGCTTGCATTATGTAAGAAACACCAGTTGCAAGTATTATAAGTAAAATAAGTCCTGTGAATCCTGAAACCCCATCAACAATTGCTCCTCCGAAAACACCATCTTTAAAACTCAGCATCGCATCTAATTCAAACATATTTAGCGGCAGTCCGATAATGAACACAGCTGCAACACCAACCGAAATTGCCTGAATCAGGTTATATCCTTTAAATGCAAGAAATACTGTAACTGCAGCAGGAATTATCATAATCAGTCCTTTTGGATCTGCTGTAGCAAGTATATCATCTACTATTTCCGGATCCATGCTACCGCTTCCACCGCCTGTAACCACAAACAGAACCAGGCAAATCACACCGGCTATCAAAGTTACGGGCAACCTTGATCGTACTACATCAGAAATAGGGCGTTCCATCGTTGTGGCTGCAACAATTGTTGTATCCGAAATCGGTGCAAGGCTATCTCCAAAAGCTCCGGCCGAAAGAATTGCTCCCGCCAAAACCATCGGATCTGCATCAAGCGCGATTCCTGCAGGATACATAAACAGTGTAAGGCCGGTGATTGTAGCCCATGCACTGCCAACAGCCGTACAATAAACAGCACCCAGTATAAATGCAAAGCCACAGAAAAATCCACCTGTCAAGTGAGCTTTGATTCCAAGCCACATCAATCCTTCCACTAGCCCTGATACCCTTAACATGCTTCCAAAAGCTCCTGCAAAGATATAGCACATTACAGCTGTGAGAATCAACTTTTCAGTCATCCCGTCCACCAGCGCATCAAAGTAATCCGCCTTGTTCTTTGCAAGCACCAAACCTACTACTATTGCAAACATGCAAATAATATAGAATACTCTCTCATTAGCATATCCCATGAGCGCTGCTCCGACGCACCCTATAAGAAATACCAGAAACGGAACAAATGCCATCATTGTTCCTCCGTAAAAATTCAATCTCGGGTCACGCTTAAGCGCTTCACTTTCGGTTTCCATAATTTCCACCTTCAAATTTTCTTCATTCATTATTATTCTCCCACAATAAGCTCTTCGAACAACTTCCTTAATATATCTCTTGATATATAGCTTGATAATGCGCATCATCTTTTTTATAATTGTATTATAATTAACAATTGCAAAAAAAAGAACTTCAGATTATTTATGTATCCCATAATAAAACTGAATACCCTTTGTTAACAGGTGATTTTATGAATACGAACAAGTACTTTGTCTTTTTAGAAGTTATCGACTGCGGTAATCTTACAAAGGCTGCGGAAAATCTCAACTACAGTCAGCCCGCAATTTCCAATATGATTCGCTCAATGGAACAGGAATATGGATTTCCTTTGCTGATAAGAACATCAACAAGAGTAATACCAACAAAAGAAGCCTTGAAAATCATTCCTCGAATCAGAGAAATTGTTTATAACGAGAACGCCATTCGAGAAGAAGTCAACAGGATAAACAATATCGAAACCGGCAAAATAAGCATTGCCACCTATAGCAGCGCAATATCGTCATTTTTGCCTGATGTAATTCATACCTTTACTGAAAGGCATCCCTCTATTGAAATTTCACTTATCGAGGGGAACATGAAGGAACTTGATCTGGCTCTAAAAAACAGAATTGCAGACTTTGCAATTGTTTCTCGGTTTGATTTCCCGGATTACGACTTTATACCCCTTGTACAGGATCGGCTCATGGCAGTACTTCCTTCCGGTCATCCTCTAACAAAAAAAGATATTGTCACACCGGAAGAGCTGTTTAAGTATCCTATTATTGCACCGGATGAAGACTCTGATACAGATTTAAGAGAACTCAGCAGGCTACATAATATAGAGCCGGATATCAAAATACGTTCCAATCAGGACAGCAGTCTTTTGAATCTGGTTGCCTCGAACATAGGAGTCACTGTACTTTCAAGCCTCGCTGTTTCGCAACATGACGAAGCTATTGAAACACGGCCACTTGAGGCTTACTACAATTCCAGAACCGTTGGAGTCTCAGCAATTTCAACAGAAAGTCTTTCACCGGCATGCAGAGACTTCATAGCTATATTGAAAAACTCCGTGGAACTTTAGCATTACACAAAAAGGCATGTATTCGCAACTCAAATGCAAATACATGCCTTTTTTTATTTAAGGATTCACTTAGAGATTATATTCATTTTTTACAAGTTCTATTATGTGTTCATTTTCTTTGTCATAAAATCCCGGTTTACTCATGAGGTAATTCCCAGCTGCCGTTGCCTGTGCAACTAGCATCTTAAGCCCTCCTGATGCAGGAATTCCAAGAGATTCAGCCTGCTGCACCAATTTTGTCTTATAAGGATTATATACCACGTCGAAAACACCCTTGCAACTCGGAAACATTTCAAGATTAACAAGTTGTCCGTTTACATCCGGACGCATTCCAACAGGCGTTGCATTGATAATAAGGTCCGCATCTGTGTGTTCCTTCAAATCATCAAAATTTATCATCATGCATTCTATACCTTTTTCTTCTTTGATGAAAGGCTTTTCAATTTTTCGGCATGCAACAACAAGTGTTTCTATGCCTCTGTCAGTCAGAGCCTTCTTTATAGTCCGACAAGTTGCCCCGTCACCAAGAATAACAGCCTTCTTTCCTTTTATTTCAATGCCGGCAGAATCCATAGCATACAAAAATCCAAGATAATCAGTATTTGTTCCGCACAGATTTCCTTCTTCATCAAAATACAAGGTATTTACCGCCCCGATTTCTTCTGCAAGTGGTGATACTTTATCACAATAAGGAATTACCAGTTTTTTATATGGAATTGTAACCGAAAGTCCTTTGAAATCCCTTGATTCGAGGAGCTTTCTCAAGTCGTTCTCTTCAATTGACACAAGTTCCCATGGGTATCCCAGCGATTCATGAATAAACTTCGAATAACTGTGCTTCATATTTGCACCAACACTACCGTACAACATTACTTTCCCTCCGTATATTTCTCTTCTCCGTGTTAACCCACAGGATTCCGCCACATACAAGCACCAGCGCCAGCAGATTATTCACGGTAAAAATCGACTCATGTAAAAATATCCCCGATAACAAAGTTCCGAAAATCGGAATTGTAAATCCAAAAGGAGCTACTCGGCCAACCGGATTAGACTTCAAAAGTACTGCCCAGATGGTAAATGCAATGGTGGACAGGAACGCCAGATAGAAAAACAAAATCCCTGACTTCAAATCAAAGCGGCCTATTTCACCACCCACTGCATACCCCATAGCAACCAGTATTCCTCCACCAATCATCAGTTGATATGCAGTTATACTCTCCGGCTTTTCATACCCTGAAATGAGCTTTGTTGTTACAGTACTTACACCATATGCAACAGCACATATCAAAACAAACCCTTCGCCCTTCAGCGTAAAAGCGCTTTCAAACGTTCCCGGGGTCATGTTCACTATAATTACACCGAGAAATCCGATTATGCATCCCAAAACTTTTCTCCGATCAAGTCTCTCCTTCATTATAAAGTGCGCCGTTATTATTGAAAAGAATGCATTGGATGCCGTAATCACTGAACCTCTGGCACCTGTTGTGTGAGCAAGTCCTATGTAGAAGAAAAAGTACTGCACACTTGTCTGCAAAAATCCCTGCCCTATAATTGCCGGTATTGAAGATTTTTTTATCCTGAGAAGCTTCTTGTCTTTTATGCTGAATATAATAAAAGTCATAGCTCCTGCCAAGAAAAAGCGCCATCCCGCAAAGAGTATCTGACTGCCTGCGCCTCGAATATTGAGCCATTCATATCCGATTTTTATTCCCGGAAAAGCACTGCCCCACAATATGCAGCAAAATACTGCAAGCAAAGTTACCACAGACATTTTCTGTACTTTCATAAATCCTCCTGAGTGTCGTTTTGTTAAGCGATAAAGCCCTTAACAGTATCGACGATTGTGTCTATATCATTATCCGCATTTACTCCCATTTTAACAAGTTTGTCAGATACGTCAATAGGGACATCACTTCCGTCCATCGCTTCGTTTAGTCTTCCGCCCATCAGGACATGAACATCCGAAAGACCCGATTTTTCAAGGTTATCCATAAGTTCCTTTGCAAAGCTGTAAGCCATTCCGTTATATGTACTTATACACAAAATGTTACTGCCTGTTTCCACCAAAGTATCTGCAATCTCACTGATTGCAACAGAGGTTCCAAGGTCAAAGACTTTGGCTCCCGCCGAATGCAGATATTTTCTTATTACTTCTTTTCCGAATTCATGTACGTCTGTTGATCCAACTACAACAGTTACTCCTTCCAGTGGCCCTGCACCGTCAAAGTTCTGTTTTGCCAAGGCGTCATCCTGTATTTTATTTATGGTCTGAACAATACTTGTAGGCATAACAGGAACTCTGCCTCTCATTGCATTGTTATCACGTTTGCCTGAGCCAAAGGCAACTTCCAGCTGTTCCGGTCCGATAGCCTTAAGCACAGCAACTATTTCGCCGGCATGATTTATATCAACACCGAGATCATCAAGTGCATTTAGAACTCTTTCGAAGAACACATTTGCGCCGACAACAAGTTCTTCCGCATCTGCATTTACTTTGTCCCAGTTAATATATTTCGTGTAGTAGTGAGCTTTTTCGATTACCATATCCATTGTTAGCTGCGCTTCTATGATTTCCTTTGCTTCCGGAATACGAATTGCTTCCGTAAATGGAACAGGTGCAACTGCATAGCCTGTAGGATACATAAGCTGACATGCCACATCAGGAAGCGCATAAGCACAAAGTGCCGCATAGTTTCTAGGTAGTGAAAATCCATAGTCGATAGTATTTCCGTTTACAAAAGTACCCGGAGTTCCATACTTGTCAATTTTGCTCAACGCTCTGTTGAAAACGATTCTCAGGAATGAGTCACTGAACAGATTTCCATAACAGTGTGCAAGGCGACCGCCCATCAGGTCTTCGGCTACATAACGCTCTAGCATTGCCCATCCAAGCAAGTTTGCAACATCATGGAACTGTGCTCCGTAACCGTCATCTAGGTTACAGTGCATGCAGACACCATCATCTTTGAATTCTCCCATTACAGCCATTGCTTTGATATAATCTTCAGTTCTGTAATCTTCCATTTCAAGACCCGGATATTCATATGTAAAATACTGCGCCAGATTTCCTATGGATGTAACTCCTGCATTTAAAGCATTTGTAACGTTTTCAACACCGTTCAGAGATCCTATCATGTGGTCTCCAAGATGCGGATGCACCGGAACAACCTGCCCCAGACGTTTCCATTCTTCCGGGCTGTTCAGAATCAGACTTCCGCTTGCCTGGAACATATTTCTGTATTTTTCAGGTACCCCCATTATCCAGTCACAGCAAATACCAAGTCTGTCAATTGAAGATCCTGCTTCTTTCAATCCGTTGTAAACTTCTCTGATGCCGTCTTCTGTTACAGACCATGAGTTCCATCCGATAACAGAGTGCTTCATGATTTTGCCGGCCTTCATCATCTTTTTCTTATATTCAACTTCTGACTTAACGCCATACTCCTTCATAAAAAGAGTTTCTCCAATTGTAATTCCAGACGCAATTTTTTTCGCATCTGCCTTGATGGTTTTCATGTCCGGCAATTCCTTTTCATTAAAGCGTCTTTTTATTTCGATATTCATTCTTAAAACTCCTCCTCTGTTATTCCTACGCTCTGTTTCATAATTTCAAGCGCTACATCTTCGTATTCGTCGCTCAATAGGCCTGCAGCAAACATTATATAATCCGTATCAATTGCTACATCCACATATTCCGGCAGAAGAATTTCTTCTTTGGACTCCTGAACATTTTTTAATATCACTTCCGCATCCTTAAACGGATTGTTAACCAAAATCCCGCCGGTACCTATGACTTTAGTAATCGGCGTCAGATTCTTACCTCGCTGGACAACATTGCATCCACCGTTAAACTCTCTGCTTGTAAAACCTGCATGTCTTCTTGCGGATATTCCCACTGCACATGCCGCTATCTGCAAATCTATCCTTTTATCAAAGAAATCTGTTGCCACAAATTCTTTTTCTGTTATTCTCTTTGTTATTGCCGCCTCCGTTTCGGCCTCTGTGATTCCGCAGAGTGAAGCAAATTCTTCTTTTCCCACTTCTTTCAACAAACATATTGAGGATTCCCTCATTCCCAAGTCTCCTTCAACAGTTCTCTTTGCTTCCGGTTCCGGAGACCCTATGCACTTTGCTCCATTATATCCTGTGCTTGTCACAAAAGAATACACATCAGTAGTTGCTCCACCTATGTCAACCATCATGTAAGGTCCAATACCGGATTTGGCTTCAGTTCCCTTGTACAAAAGCGTTCCCGCAGCCAGTACTGCAGCAGGCGTCGGAATAACCGGACCGTCCAAAATGCTTTTGATTTCTCCGATGCCTTTCATATTGGTTATGCGGCTCATAAACAAGCCCCTTATTATATCCACCGTCGGCTCAATATTCAAAAGTCCCACATCAGGGGTCATATTAGCTGCAATAAAACATTCCTTCCCTCTTCCGAGGAAGATTCTTCTTATGTCCTGCACAATATGCGAATTTCCTGCATAAACAACAGGAATGTTCAAACCACTTTTGCTTATTACCTCCGCGTTGTAAAGTAAAAGGCTTGTATTTCCACCTTCATATCCTCCGCACAGCAGTATAATTTCTGCATTTGAATCATTTATTTCTGCAAGAGACTCCTCCGTCAGCTTCCCCGCACAGTTATAAACAACTTTTCCGCCTGCACCAAAGCTTGCATTTCTGCCTGCCTTAAGGCTAAGTGACTGTGTCAGACTTGACACTGCGATTCTAAGTCCTCCTGCCGCACTGCTTGTAGAAAGCTTCAATGCTTTTTCCAGTGCAGCCTCACCGATAATGTTTCTTACAGCTTCCAGACACTGATTCATTGCAATTCTGGCATCTGTACCGACTGTCGATGGTCTTTTATCTGTCAAAACCACCCTTTGCGCTTCCAGGTCAACGCACACTACCTTTGTATATGTACTGCCAAAGTCCAGCAAAACCGCATATTTCAAAACAATTCTCCTATTCCTCTAATACCTGTTAATACAAAATTATTTCCATTCCTTCTTCTATATGTTACCATACATACAAATTCTAAAGTACTTCCATTTCCTCACTATTACTTTGATATATTTTCACATGTGTCATAAGTGAAACAGAGCCAAAAACTCTTCTTTTTTTGTTTCACATATGATACACTCTCTTTAATATTGAAAGTTAGGAGGCAACAAAATGAGCAATACACTGTCTTTTCCGGATATTTTGCTGGCGCTGGATTCAGTAAACAAATCCATCTCAATATATGATAAAAACGCAAACCTGATGTTTGCGAACCGCAATTTCTGTAACTATCTTTATATCAAAGACCGCGACAGCATAATAGGCCGAAACATTGACGATATCATAAAAGAAGCAGGCACAACCATTCAGTCAATCGAAACAAATACAAACCGACTCAAAATGCATGATGTCCTCAAAGACGGCAGAGAAGTCATCGACTGGGAAGTCAGAGTAACCTCTTCTCATGGTGAAACTCAGCTTGTGGGAAACGATATGTACCCTATACGTGACAACGCGGGAAATATCTGTGGAATGGTTGAAATAACTCATTCCAGACGCCAGCTTCTTGCAAACGCGAAAAAAATGGCCGGACTCTCGGCGGAATACACCTTTGATGATATCATCGGAAGCAGCGCTCCCATAAGCAGTGTTATTCGAAATGCAAAAGATTATGCAAACAGCCCCCTGAGCCTTCTGATTACCGGAGAAAGCGGCGTGGGAAAAGAGCTTTTCGCTCAATCCATACACAACTACAGCAACAGGCGCAAAGGACCTTTTGTGGCACTGAACTGTGCAAGCTTTCCGGAAAATCTCATAGAAAGCGAACTGTTCGGTTATGTCGGCGGAGCCTTTACCGGTGCTTCCAAGGGCGGACAGATAGGTAAATTTGAACTTGCCGACGGCGGCACTCTTTTTCTGGACGAAATCGGTGAACTGCCATTTCATTTCCAGTCAAAGCTTCTTAGGGTTTTGGAAACATGGACTGTTACAAGGATAGGCGGAACCAAACCAACACCGATAAATGTCCGAATAATCGCAGCAACAAACCGCGACCTCCTGAAAATGGTAGAAGAAGGTCTGTTTCGACAAGATCTCTATTACAGACTTCAAATCCTCAATATCGTAATACCGCCTCTTCGCCACAGAAAAGAAGACATTATCGACCTTTCAGAAGCGCTTCTTCGCCAGGGAAAAGACCCCGAAAGTCTGGAAGCCAAGAAGCTTACAGAAGATGCAAAAGAATTGCTTCTGGCCTACGACTGGCCGGGCAACGTGCGTGAACTGAGAAACGTTCTTTATCGTGCATCACTCTTGAGCAAAACAGATTACATAACATCCGAAACTCTGGAATCATCAATTTCCGCAAACGGTTCTGTCAAAATGATAAAACATGACACGCCTGAGTCTATTGGCATGTCACCAAAAGACAGACTTGATAAATGCAAAAGTGATGTTGATCTTGCATATAAAAAGCTACTTCAGGAAGCAATTTCTCTTTCTGACGGAAACAGAAGCAAGGCTGCAGAACTTCTTAACATTTCAAGAAATACATTCTATAGAATGCTAAAAAAATATAATATCTGATTTACCTTTCTACGCAAAAGGCAGGCCACTTTCGTGTCGCCTGCCTTTTGATATTTTTAGAATGATTATATTATGTATTTAGATTGAGTTCGCTTTCTTTACTGCCTTGTTAACAGAAGTCATTACTGCGGATGCAAATCCTTCATCAACAAGTGACTTGTAACCTTCGATTGTTACTCCACCCGGAGAGCACATTTCGTTTACTCTTGACTTAGGAGCATCTCCTGTCTCGTCTAAAATCATTGCTACACCAAGCATATTTTTGATAACCATCTTAGTTGCATCTGCACGATTGAATCCTGCATAAACACCTGCATCAATCAGCACATCTGCCATCTGATACAGCCATAACGGACCTGAGCAACTATATGCAGTAAATTCTCCGAACATTGATTCAGGAAGAACAATAGTCTGCCCCAATGATTCCATTACAGATAAAGCAAATGCCTTATCTTCCTCATCTAGGTTAGCATTAAAACATACTGCACTGTGACCGTTTCCTGACTGACCTAAAGTGTTAGGCATTACTCTCACAACTTTTCTGTCAGCTCCCAGAATTTCTTCGTAAGTTTCCAGCTTAACGCCGGCTGCAATGGAAAGAATCATTGCATCCTGTTTAATAACACCTACAATTGACTTTGCAACAACAGGAACAATCTTTGGAAGTACAGCTACAATTACAAGATCAGCTTCTCCCATTGCTTTAGTTGCATCTGTCAACGCTTCCACGTTGTATTTTTCTTTCAGATATTCACATCTGTCAGGATTAAGTTCACTGATCGTAATATCCTTGCAGTCTGCTATGCCTTTCTTCAGCATGCATCTGAGAACACCTTCGGCCATGTTTCCGCCACCGCAAAATAAAATTTTCTTACTCATGTGAGTTTCCTCCATCCTTAAATTTCTAATGTATCCTTTACAAAGGCTTCATCTGTCTTTGTTTCTGCTGCAAGGAAAGCAATATCCTCTGCAGTAAGATTTTCAGGTGCTACACCTGCTTCCTTGCAAGCTCTCTTAATCATAGATTTTCTGAAACGAGTAATATCAGCAACCTGATGCTTTACAAGACCAGGATTTGCAGGCAGAATAATATTTTCACCCGGAATATCTTCTTCCTGAGGGTTTCCGAATCTGATTTCAATTCCGTTATCTCTTGCAAAGTCAAGCTGTGGCTGGATGTGCTTTCCTGCACCTGTATATTCTGTTTCACTGATGACAATTACTGCATCTTCAGGCATTTCCTGTGCAAGTGAGAATGCTGCTGCAAGAGCAGTATTTCCTGCAGGACCTCTTTCGATTCCTTCCAAATTGGCCAGCGCTTCTGTCATATACATAACTTCGCCCTGTTTTACTGTTACATACTTGTCAGCATATCTCAAAATTCTTGCAGCTGAACGAGGTGTATCTGAATGGTCAGGACCTGTAGCATGAGGTACTCCGAATCCTGTATGACCTGTAGTGCATGATTTCTTATTGAACTGAGTATCAGAAGCCATATGAAGACCTGTAAGGTCGATTGAAGCTGCGATGATTTCTGTATCTGCTGCACCGGCTTTGATAAGTCCTCTTGCAGTTCCTGTAATCATACCACCGCCTGCTGTTGTACATACTACAGCGTCCGGATTCTTTCCTGTGATTTCTCTGCACTGCTGTGCAATCTCGTATCCCAGTGTTTCTACACCTGCAATTCCGAATGGAGAATACAGTGATGCGTTGAAATATCCTGTATCTTCCAGAATTGAAAGGAATGAATAGAACAGTTCCGGGCCTACTGTAAGCTGAACAACCTCCGCACCGTAAGCTTCGCATTTTCTTGCTTTTTCAACGATTTCAGGCTGTCCTACGCCGTGTGAGTCATAGCATTCCTGAACAACAATACACTTCAGACCCTGCATTGCAGCCTGAGAGGCTACTGCTGCACCGTAGTTTCCTGATGTAGCTGCCATTACACCTTTGTAACCCAGCTTCTTTGCATGAGCAACCGCACATGCAGCTCTTCTTGCTTTGAAACTTCCTGATGCGTTAGCTGCCTCATCCTTTGCAAAGATTCTTGCGCCAAAACCCGGTTTTGCATACTTTCTTGCCAATGTTGTCAGGTTTCTCAGCTCAATCAGAGGTGTGTTTCCGACTGCTGTTCTTGACTGGATTTTTGCAACTTCTTCGACTGTATATCCTGTCTTAGCCATAAGTGCTTCGAAATCAAACGCAACTGAGCCTGATTCGAATTCACTGTAGTCGATACCCAGCGCCTTAAGGTTAATATCGTTTGATCTTGCCATTACTGACTGGTAATCTTTTGGTAAACTCATTATTCTGCACCTCCATACATAACTTCTCTTAGCTGTCTGTCAATTTCTACGATTTCAGGAACAAATTTTCCATAGCTGTGTGTATAGTAAGGTCCTACTTCTATGAGTTTTCCCTTTACAAGTCTGCCTACTGCAGTCTCAACTGTAACCTCATCGCCGATTTCTGCATCTTCCTGCAGGAATCCTTTTGTCCACTGCTGCAAATCACACTTCTGTGTATCTTCAGGTAATTTTGCAGTTCTCTCTTCTGCCTTCAGTACGATGGAGTGAATTCTCACCCAGTCTCCTCTTTTTGCCATCTTGATTCTCCTTTTATTATAACTGTATTTCTTTATCATATCCACAGCAATCATTATAATGACTGCTGTAATGTTCTTGCGATAATGTTGTCCTGAATATCTTTTTCAAGTTCAACAAAGTATGCTGAGTATCCTGCAACACGAACAAGGATGTTTCTGTATTTCTGAGGATCCTTCTGTGCCGCAATAAGTGTATCATTATCTACAACGTTCAGCTGTATGTGCTGACCGTGCTGAGTATCAAAGTATGTCTTAACAACTGTTTCGATTATATCGAGTCCTTTTTCGCCCTTTACAATTGCAGGGTCAAATCTCTGATTTACAAGCACCCCGCTCTGAGCAAGAAGCGGATCTATTCTTCCCAGTGATTTAACTACAGCTGTAGGTCCGTTAACGTCCATTCCAATCATAGGAGATGCGTTGTCAGCCAATGCAGTATATGCTTTTCTTCCGTCAGGAAGTGCTCCGATAAGCTGTCCCAGTACAACGTTGTATGACTGTGTAGAAATTACCATTGTGTACTTGCCGTCTCTTCCGTCTGTATGCTTACAAATCTGGTCATTGCAAAGCTTTGATAGCCAGTGTGCATATTCGTCTACTGATTCTATGTCATTTCCGTATTTAGGAGCTTTGTTAATCAGAAGCTGACGCATATTTTCTTTGCCCTCAAAGTCAGTTGCCAGAAGATCCATAAGTTCTGTCATTGTCAGATACTTCTTCTCAAAGACACATTCCTCAATCGCTGCCAGTGAGTCGGCTATATTTGCAACACCTGTAATAGCAACTGCTGAATAGCGGTGATCCGCACCTCTTCTCTGAAGAACCTCACCCTTTTCTATACAGCTGTGAGTAAAGCATGAGCCTGTAATAGTTGGTGCAACCCATGCATGGCAAGATACGATTCTGTCAAAGAGTGTTACGAATTTGTCCATGAAGAAATCCTGCTGAATTGCATATGCATCCATAATCTGGTCTAGAGATGTGAAGGTTCTTACATCCCCTGTTACAGGACCGACCTGTTTGCCAGTAAGTGGATCAACACCATTGTTAAGAGTGATTTCGAACACTTTACTTGGGTTAAAATATCCGGCATTTGACTGGAAGTCAGTGATTCCCGGTACGCTTGGTTCAATACATCCGCAAATTCCCCAGCCTCTTGCCTGTTCAAGAGTATGTCCCAGCGAAAGCAGATGCGAAATGTTTGTACTATCATTGAAGAATGCAGGGTGGCTTCCGCCCTTTCTTGCAACTGCAAGTGCCAATCTGAATGTTTCTTCGTCAACGCCGTCATGATAACGGAATGATACGCAAGGTTCCTTTGTCTGAAGATCTTCCATGCAGTGAAGAATCATTCTTGTAAGATCATTGCATCCGTCACTTCCATCAGGTAAAACGCCTCCTATCATCATGTGAATCCACAGAGGACAACCCGGATATGCGATGGATTCTCTGGTAGTTCTTACTTCCCACATTTCTGCAATTTTCAGCTTGAACTCGTGAATCAAATCTGCAAGGAATTCTTCTTTTACGCCGTCTGCGAGATCCTGCTTGAAGAATGGATACATGTACTGGTCAAATCTTCCAATGCAGTTATCGTTACTGTTGTTTTCCATCATGATTGCAAGGTGTGTAAACCATACGAACTGAGTAGCCTGATAGAAATTCTGCGGTGCATACTCAGGAACAACTCTGCAATTTTCTGCCATAACAATAAGCTGCTTCTTTCTGGTTTCATCGCTGCACTTTTCTGCCATTTCCTCTGCAAGGTCTGCATATCTGTGCGCAAAACGAATAATAGCTTCCATTACAATAATCATCGCTTCCCATGTATAGCGTTTTTCCATCTTCTCAATTGTCATATCTCCGAGTGATTCGATATTTGCTTTGCACTGATCGATATACCAGCGGTAACCTTTGTTAACCATTTCATCATAGCAAGGCGCATGGTTCATAGTTGACTTATTTGAAACACCCTTCGTGAAGATTCCGATGTCAACCATTGTATCAATATCTTCCTCAGACAAAGCTGCAGTCAGGTCACCAAAGGCTCTGCCCTCCCATTTCTTTACGATTTTACGGAGTTCGTCTTTTTCCCCCGGCATAAACTGCAGGTTATCTGATTTTCTTGTATCCAATTCTTCCAGGTCATCTCTGAGCCACGCAGTCATATCAGGATATAGCGGTGCTGCATGAAGACGTGAAGCAAGGTGTCCTGCCAGAATTGAATCATCATCAATGAAAATCTTCTTGTTGTCCAAAACATATGCGAAGGCATTTGCTCTTCTCAGCCAGAACGGTTCCATTGAAGGCTGTTCATAAAATTCTGTTACAAGTCTTGCCCTATCAAGACATATAGTTACAGGTGTGTCTCTAACCTTTTCGCTTAATCTAATAATTCTTTCAGAAATCATCTTACTACCTCCCTAGTATTATTTTTTGTCCAGAAACATTCTTTTCCGTATTTTACAAGTACCTCATTTGCTTCTCTTACAAGAGACCTTACCGTTTCATCTTCCGGCGGTTCCATTCCCTTCAGCTTATAGTCTCTGCCTAATGCTTTGTATTTTGATTCTCCGAAATTGTGGTAAGGAAGCAGTTCGTACTCCTTCACTGTAGGCAGACTGCCAACAAATTCGGCTATTTTTCTTATATTATCCTTTGAATCTGTTATCCCCGGTATAATCGGAGTCCTTATTGTAATCGGTATTCCCGCTTCCGAAATCTTCCTTATATTATCTAGAATAAGTTCGTTTCCCTGACCGGTATATTCTTTGTGCTTATCAGTATCAAAGATTTTGACATCCATAAACATAAAGTCTATGTACTGAAGTGCCTCTGCAAAACTGTCATAATCCGCAAACCCGCAACTTTCCACCGCCACGCTCACTCCATTTGCCTTGCATTTCTTTGCTATCTTTTCGAGATAAGCACCGTGAGTCAGCGGTTCGCCTCCCGAAAAAGTAACCCCTCCGCCATAAAGCTTATAAAAAGGTTTATCTTTTTCAATTTCCTTATATAAATCATCTATCGTATAATCTTTTCCTGCCAGTCGTCTTGATTCTGCATAACATACATCTACGCACTTCATGCATCCGTCGCACAAATTTCTGTCGATTGTCCCGGCTTCAGAAATCGCAGACTTCGAGCATACACTCTTACAAAGGCCGCATCCGACGCATTTTGCAGGTGATTCCATTATTTCCTTTTCATAGCTTTGGGATTCGGGATTTGCACACCACACACAGTGCAAAGGGCAACCCTTAAAAAACACCAGTGTTCTTAATCCGCTGCCATCATGTATTGAGCATTTTTGAATATTGAAAATCAACTTCGTTCCTCCTTCCGCTCATCTATCACATATATAATTAGCAAGTTCCGTGCCATCGTCAAAATTTGCCTTAAGCCCTATATTCTAGTAAAATCAAAGAAAAACTTTTAAATTATAGGCAAAAATTTTTCGTTTTCACAGGTAAAATCAGCACCGTTGTAGCTCTCCCGGCAGTTTATTGTGTCATTTATGATACACTTTTCGGCAAATCTGACCTCTAAAAACAGAAATCCGGCATTTTTCTCACAAAAAATCTTTATTGTCATTTTTTTGACACAATATTTTCTCTTTGTTGTGTTATTTTTGATACACTTAGGTGAGAATCTTCTCATTTTAGCCATAAAAACCACTGATTTTCCTTTGGCACATTTTTTGCTTCATATTGTATTAACAAACAACTACAGAAAGGATGATAAAAAGTGAAAGCAAGAAAATTGTTCAGAACAATAGAAACTCATACACTGGGACAGCCTACAAGAAACGTAGTAAGCGGCTTTAGACACATACCTGGTGATACTATGCAGGACAAATTTGAATATATGAAAAAAAACGAAGACTGGTTCCGAAAGGTTCTCATGTATGAACCAAGAGGAAGCGAAATCATGTCTGGAACAATAATCACAGAACCATGCACTCCGGGAACGGATGTAGGAGTTCTCTACTTCGAATCGAGCTGCTGGATGCCTATGTGCGGCCATGACACTATGGGTGTCACAGTTGCTCTTATCGAAGCGGGATTAGTGGATGTTACAGAACCTGTTACAGGAATCAAGCTTGACACACCTGCCGGTGTTGTTTCAGTAGAAGCAAAAGTTACAGACGGAGTTGTGGAAGAGGTTTCCTTTGTGAATGCTCCGGCAATGGTTCTTAACAAAGACGTTACAGTAGACACAGCAGAATTCGGCACTCTTACGCTAGATATCAGCTGGGGCGGAAATGTATATGCAATCCTCCCTGCAGAAAAAGTAGGCCTTGATATCGTTCCTGCAAACTGCAGCGAGTTTACACGAGTTGCCCGTTCCATAGCAAAGGATATCAATGAGCAGGTAAAAGTTCAGCACCCTGAACTTCCTTTTGTAAATACAGTTACACATGTAGAATTTTCAGGGCCACCAAAGAGCGATGATGCAGACATTCAAAATGTTGTAGTGGCACTTCCAAAAGTTATCGACAGATCCCCTTGTGGCACAGGAACCTCTGCAAAAGCTGCGCTGCTTTGCGCCGAAGGCAAACTGAAAGTCGGCGAAAGCTTTGTTCACGAAAGCGTTATTGGCTCAAAATTCAAATGTGAAATCATAGAAGAAACCACTGTGGGAGGAATTCCTGCAGTTATTCCAAAAATCACAGGAAACGCCTGTGTAATAGGATTTGCAACATGGATTCTCGATCCAAAAGATCCATTCCCTGAAGGTTTCCTTCTTGACATCTAACGCCACAGGTATGTAATATGAATACTTTAAATTTAAAATACAAGTGTCTTCACGGATTTTATTGGATGCTTTACTGCCTGCCTACAGGATTCATTACACTGTTTATGCTTTCCTACGGCGTGTCAGCATCCAGCATAGGTATAATAACGGCCATAAGCAGCATTCTTGCTGCCGTAGGACAACTTGCAGTCGGTAATATTGTTGACAGCTGCCGTAAAATTTCATGGAAAACACTGCTGCTGATTATATGCGCTATTCAGGCCCTGATATTACTAACATTGCTTTTCTCCAACAGTAATAAATTAATCAGCACTGCATTGTTTCCGGGATTTATGGTACTTATGTATTTGCAGATGCCACTCGTAAATGCCTCCATTTTTTACTACACCTCGAGAGGACTTTCTCTTGACTTTGGCAGCGCCCGGGGTACGGGTTCACTTACATATGCATTCATATCATTTGTTTGCGGTCAGCTCGTTGCTTTTACCGGTGAGATTGCAATAATCTATCTCAGCATACTCACTTTGCTGGGACTGACGCTAGTCACTGCATTCATGCCCACCATCAAGGATGAGCCGGATCAGAAAACTGAAAAGACACAGAAACAGCCGGCAAAACGAAAAGTAGGGATCATTTCCTTTGTTAGAAAATATCCAAAATTCACCCTTGTGCTTGTGGGCAGTATATTTTTAATGTCATTTCATAACATTACACACACATATATGATTCAGATGATTGAGAATATCGGAGGAAACAGTGCCAGCATGGGAACCGCTTTTTCAATCGAAGCGATTTCCGAACTCCCCATAATGTTTGGCTTTTACAAGCTGATCCAAAAAATTCCAATTAATAAACTCATGATAATCGCCGGTATTGCCTTTGTTTTCAAATCACTGGCATATCTGTGTGCTGTTAATGTTTTGACTTTGTACATTGCGCAAGTGTTGCAAATGCTAAGCTACGCGATTTTCGCCTCAGCTTCTGTCTATTTTGCCAATGAAAAAATGGAAGAAGAAGACAAAGTCACAGGTCAGAGTTATATGACCGCAACAATGTCTATCGGCGCTGTTATAGGTAACTTTGTGGGAGGTCTGGTACTCGATGCCTTTGGTATCAGGGCATTGCTTGTCATTTGTGTGATGATTACAATTATCGGAGCATCCGTCACATTTGTCGGAGCTCGCAACAACTAATCAATTATTTGTATTTCCTTATTGACGCTGCTATGGTTCTTCCCTAGCGGCGTTAATTATATAAACGAATACATCCCGGGAGGTGTAAAATTGGACATTAACAAAATACTTGGCATTATAGACGCTTTTTTCGCCGAGGAAAGAATAGAAGATGCAAAAGAATATATCATCAAAACCCTAACAGTTGCGGAGGAATCAAAACGATATGATATCTATATTCCTCTTTGCAATGAACTTGCAGGGATTTATCGAGTCGGCGGCGAAAAAGAAAGCTGCTGCAAGATTTTAGCCGGAGCTTTACAAATTTTAGAAAAAAATAATCTGACAAAAGAGTTGTCTTACGCAACAACCTTGTTGAACCTGGCTACAGCTTATTCTGCTTTTGGGGATACGCAAGAAGCTCTTAATACATACTCTGTTGTCGAAGAATATTATAATACCAATCTAGACCCATCTGATTACCGTTTCGCAAGCTTATATAACAACATGTGCTTCGCACTCCTCAAGACAGGTGAAGAAGAAAAAGGACTGTCCTATTTAGAGAAATCTCTTGCAACCCTGCAGGCTCTAAAAGGAACTGAAGTAGAGCAGGCAACTTGCCACACCAACATAGGTCAAATTGAAACCTCAATGAATAGACTCGATAAGGCGTTCTACCACCTGACCTGTGCGGATAAAATTTTTAATGAAAATCAAATATTCGACGTACATTATGACGCACTCCTAAGCGCCTTCGGTAATCTAAAATACAAACAGATGCAGTACAGTGAAGCTGCCGCATACTACGAAAAAGCCGCCGAAAACATCAAAGCAAAATTCGGCAAAAATTATAACTATCGTTTGCTCTGTCGGAACTGCATAAAAGCTCTGGCAAAAATCGGAGATACTGAAAAGGTTACGTTTTTTGAAAAGGAGATTAGTCAAAATGATTAAAGGTCTACACTTATCGGAAATGTTTTACATAGACCGCGGCAAAGATATGATAAAAAAAGAATTCCCTGAACTGGAACATCGCATAGCTGTAGGCCTTGTAGGGGAAGGCTCCGAATGTCTTGGCTTTGATGATGAGATATCAAAAGACCACGATTACGGACCATCCTTTTGTTTATGGATGACCGATGATGATTACGAAAGGTACCACGAAAAAGTCACCGTTGCATTCCAACAACTTCCCGCTCTGTACGACGGCATGAAAACCCGCCTGACTCCTGAGGAAACACTCGGAAGAACAGGTGTCATGAAAACATCCACCTTTTACAAGAACATATTGCAGATTGACGATATACCGCAATCCAATACGGACTGGCTGAAAATTGACGAAACACGGCTTGCAACAGCAGTGAACGGCAAAGTTTTTCGAGATGATCTTGGCGAATTTTCGAAAATAAGAAATCTGCTGATAAATTATTATCCTGATGATGTATTGCTCAAAAGACTTGCTGCTGCATTAGCACTTGCAGCACAATCCGGACAATATAACTACGTTCGCTGCCTCAGCCGAACTGATTCGGCAGCTGCATATCTGATGATGGCATCCTTTGTCCAAAACTGTCTGAAAGTTATTTTTCTGTTAAACAGAAAGTACCATCCCTTTGATAAATGGGCTTTCAAAAGTATGGAAACTCTTCCTGAACTCAAAAATGCACAGGCCAAACTAAAAAAACTAGTTTCTAAACCGGCTTCTGAATACGAAAAAGTCATGATGATAGAATCCATATGTGCAGACATAGCAAACATGCTCCGCGCAAAAGGTCTATCCTCATCAGATGATGACTTTCTTATGCCCCATGCAGTTGAGGTCACCCGCAAAATCAAAGACATTGAACTTTTGAAAATGAATATATTATCAGAAAAAATATAGAGGTTAATTATGGAAAAAGAAAAACTCATAGAACAGATTCTCGATCTGGAATGGCATGCTTTTCAGCACGTGCAAAACGAAGGTGGACGTGCCGCCTGCCAGGATAACAAAATAACGTTTTATATCATGCGAAAAAGCCAGTACCTGTGCTGGCCAAAATATCTTCTAGAAAGTTACATGGAAGATTTTCTCTATGCAAACTCGGAAGGCCGAAACCTTGTGGAAGAAAAATATGCAAGAATGGAAGAAATCACAGCTCCTGACCGGTTCGAAACCCTAAAACACCTTTTACCGTCTCAGACAGATGAACAGAAGAAAATAATAAAAGTTATCGCAGCAAAACAAAGCCGTTGGGCTGCCGAATTCTACCGCAAAAACCCGGAAATTGCAAGACGTTCGAGGTCTATAGACACCGATTCCAACGGATTCACATCCAGCGAAACCTATCTTATTGGAGAGCTTGGGACATACTCATTAAGTACACTTAAGCTTTATAACAGATGGATGGAAGAACTCCAAGAAAACGAAATCAACCCCGTAAGAGAAACTGTAAAAAATACAATCAGGCTTTTTAGAGAAGCTGCCGACCTTTAGAAACATACCAAAAAACGGCAAGACAACGTACATTATGTTCGTTGTCTTGCTGCGTTTAGGAGTGTCATATTTTTTAGGATCGTTATTTTTTAATTTAAGAAGTTTTTAATCGTTTATTTTTAGTTTTATTCCTTTAAGCTATATTTAATCGTTCAGGCATATACTCTTTCTTGTCTGAAGTATTGCAGATGGGGTTACGCTGAATTCGTCCAGTCCCCATTCGATGAGTTTTGGAATCAGCCGCTCATCTGCTGCCGCTTCGCCGCACATTCCAACCGGGATGCCTGCGGCTTTTGCATTCTTGATTGTCATTTCGATTGCGCGAAGCACTGCAGGCTGAAAAGCATCATAAAGATAGCTTACCTTTGCATTGCCGCGGTCTACTGCCATTGTATATCCTGTAAGGTCGTTGGTTCCAATAGAGAAGAATGCTGCTTCTTTTGCAATTAAATCGGAGATAATGGCCGCCGACGGAGTTTCTATCATCACGCCGACCGGAACACGTTTGTAACGAAGACCTTCGCTTTCAAGTTCGTCACAGCATTCTTCGATAAGGAGCTTTGCCTGTTTCACCTCATCAACAGTTGTAACCAGAGGCAGCATAATTTTTATGTTGCCGAACTGAGCAGCACGCAGGATTGCGCGAAGCTGAGTCTTGTAAAGTTCTTTGTTGTCGAGGCAATATCTGATTGCGCGGTAGCCCAGGAAGGGATTTTCCTCCTTTTCAATGGAGAGATAATCAATTGCCTTGTCACCACCTATATCCAGAGTTCGAATGATAACTTCTTTGTTGTCCATTGCTTTTGCAACGGTTGAGTAGGCTTCGAACTGCTCGTCTTCGGTAGGCTGGTGGTCTCTGTGCATAAAGAGAAACTCTGTGCGGAAAAGACCTATGCCCTCGCCTCCGTTTTGAACAACATTCTGAGCATCTTCTGCTTTTGCGATGTTGCCGTAAACTTTTTTGACGATGCCACTTTTTGTGACTGTCGGTTTATTATAATATTCGTTGAGACTTTCCCTCTCTTCGAGATAGGCTTTCTGTCTCGCCGAAAATTCATTAAGCGCTTTCTTGCCCGGAGAAGTAAACACTTTCCCTTTGAATCCGTCAACTATGAGCTGCTCTCCGTCTGCGATGCTGTCCACAGCACCCACAATCGAAAGCACTGCCGGTATACCCATTGCCCTTGCAAGGATTGCGCTGTGGCTTGTCACACCGCCAACTTCTGTAACAATCGCAGAAACATTCTCCTTATTGATCTGCGATGTCATAGACGGTGTGAAATCCTTTGCAATAAGCACTGAATCTCTGGGTACTGCAGAAATGTCAACAGCTTTTTCTCCGAGCAGGATACGCAAGAGACTGTCTTTGATATCTTTTATATCGGAAGCACGCTGGCGAGTAAGCTCATCGTCAACATTGGAGAACATATCGATAAACATCTTGCAAACAGTATCAACACTTGCTTCTGCAGTTGCTCCGCCATCAATGTTTTCTTCCATTTGAGAAAGCATAAACGGATCCTGAAGCATTACCAGATGTCCTTCAAGTATTTCCGCTTCTTTTTCACCGGCGCTCTTTTTAAGATTCTCAGCAAGTTGCTTTGTTTCTTCAACAAAAGCTTCAACCGCACTTGAAAGCTTTGCTTTTTCTTCTTGAGGACCTGCATATTTAACAGATTTATAGTCAAGGTTACAGTCTCTGATGACAACAGCTCTGCCAATTCCGTATCCACGGGAAGCTCCGATACCTTTTAGCATAATATTTCTCCTTTCACTGCGAGTTTCGGTTTGTGATGAGCTTTATTTCTTTGCACAAAACAAAATTTTACTCTTCGCCAAATCCGCTTTCTATGAGATTTGATGCCGCTTCGAGAGCAGCTTCCTCATCTGCACCTGAACAGTTAACAGTAATTTCGCTGCCGCATTTGATGCAAGAAGCCATAATGTTCATGATGCTTTTTCCGTTAATCTTTTTTCCGTCCATTTCGATTTCAACATCTGAATCGAATTTTGTCAGTTCTGTTACAAATGAATTTGCAGGGCGCATATGAAAGCCCATTTTATTTTTAACTGTAAAAGTCTTTGATACCATTTTCTTACCTCTTAACCTCTTATTTCTGTATTGAGGGAGGGACTGACCCTCCCCTAAGGAGATCTGCAATGTTATTGCCTTTGTTATCTTTATTCTCTGTGCTGCAGGATTTTCCTGCATTATATATTTACCCCTTTTGTTTTTTGCTGCTATGCGGCTTTTTTCTGCTTAAGCCCTTTTAGTAGTGTGAGAACCACTCCACCGAGAATTGAGCCAGCCACAAGAGCAACGATATATAGAAGTGGATGTCCGCAAACTGCAAAGGTGAATATTCCGCCATGAGGTGCAGGACATGTTACATTGAATGCTGCTGTAAGAGCCCCTGAAAGAGCTGAACCGATCATGCATGCAGGAATTACTCTGAGAGGATCCGCTGCTGCATAAGGAATAGCGCCTTCTGTGATAAAGCAAAGTCCCATAAGATAGTTAACAGGACCACTCTTAATTTCTTCTTCTGTCCAGATTTTCTTTACAAATGTAGTTGAAAGAGCGATTGCAATAGGAGGAACCATACCACCTATCATAACTGCTGCCATAATCCATGTATTTCCATCTGCGATAGCTGCTGTACCGAAAACGTAAGCTGCTTTGTTGAATGGACCGCCCATGTCGATTGCCATCATTGCTGCAAGTGCTATCGAAAGCAGAAGCTGGCTTGTGTCGCCCAAGGATGAAAGACCGTTTGAAATCGAAGTGTTAAGAACTCCGATAAGCGGATTGATGAGGCACATCAAAGCTCCTACGAGGAAAGCACCAAACAGTGGGTAAAGAAATACTGGCTTGATACCGTCCATTGCCTTTGGCAGCCAGTCAAAGGCTTTCTTTAGGAAATTTACGATGAGGCCTGCTGCAAAGCCGGCAAACAGTGCTCCGAGGAAGCCCGAAACAGCTGTTGAATCACCAACCAGATTCTGGTTTTCGAACATTGAGTTAAATGTATATCCCTGTGCAGCAATCATCCCGCCCAGAATACCCGGAAGCAACCCCGGTCTGTCTGCAATGGACTGAGCGATATATCCTGCAAGTATAGGAAGCATAAAGCTGAATGCAATTTTACCTATCCAGAATGGTACTGAAGCCGCAAAGCTTGTGAAACCAAAGGCTCCGTTTGCTGAACCATCAGGCATTGTTGCATTACCCATAAGTGTATCAATCAGGAAGCCAAGTGCGATAAGAACACCGCCACCTACAACGAACGGAAGCATGTGTGATACACCGTTCATAAGGTGCTTGTAGAGCTTATGACCCATTCCTTCTTTTTCGAGATCGTCATCAGCAGAAGCCTGAACTCCACCTTCTTCATGGTAAACAGAAGCTTTTCCATCAACTATTTTCCTTATGAGTTCTTCAGGCTTGTTTATTCCGTTTGAAACGGAAGTCTTGATAACAGGTTTTCCGTCAAATCTTGCCATTTCAACGTTTTTGTCAGCTGCGACGATAATTCCATCGCATTCTGCAATTTCTTCTTTTGTCAAAGCATTTTTTACACCGCCTGAGCCATTTGTTTCGGCCTTAAGCGGATATCCCAGCTTTTCACCGGCTTTTTCAAGTGCTTCGGCTGCCATATATGTATGAGCAATGCCTGTAGGGCATGCTGTTACTGCTAGGATTCTGTATCCGTCCTTCTTAACCGGAGCCTGAGTGTCCGCAGCAGCTTCAGCAGAAACCTCATCAGGATATTTTTCTTTTTCTTTTGAATCGATAAGGTTCAGGAATTCTTCTGTAGTTTTGGCACTTCTCAGTGAACTGCAGAAGTCGGGATCCATAAGCATTACCATTAGTCTTGAAAGAATTTCAAGGTGCAAATCACCGTCAACAGGTGCGGCAATCATAAAGATGATGTCCGACGGTTTTCCGTCCGGAGCTTCGTAATCAACACCGTCTTTAACTGTTATTGCAGCAATACCCGGAGTCTTTACGCTGTCGCTTTTTGCATGAGGCACTGCAATGCCTTCTCCAATAGCAGTAGTACCCTGCTCCTCACGGAGCATTATGGCTTTCTTGTACTCCTTGCCGTCTGCCAGATTGCCAACAGATTCGTGAAGCGAAACAAGTTTTTCAATAGCTTCGTCTTTCGTTTTAGCCGATGCGTTCAGTTCAACAGCACCGGATTTGAGCAAGTCGAGTATTCTCATAGTCTTTCCTCCTGAAAATCATTATTTTTTAAGCAATACACCTATTGTTTTCCCTGTAAAATATCAAATATTTCTTGTACCTCTTCCTTGGTTGCAAGCTCTTCCGAAAAAGCAGTTGCATTTCCGCAAGCAGTTCCCATCTTGAGCGCATAAGCGTAATCCTTTTGGCTTATGTATCCTGCCAGAAAACCGGCTACCATGCTGTCGCCACATCCAACGGAATTCAGCATCTTGCCTTCAACATTAAATGTCTTCGTAATGTTTCCGTTTTCATCAACCAAAATTGCGCCTTCTTCCGCTCTGGAAACAAGCACGTTTCTCGCTCCCATTTCCTGAAGTTTCTTTGCATACGTTACTATTTCTTCTTCTGTCGTTGTCTCGACACCGAACAGATCTCCAAGCTCCAGATGATTTGGCTTGATCAGAAACGGTTTGTACTGCAAAGCATTCTTAAGAAGATCCCCTGTTGCATCAACAACAAAGTTAACATTTCTGCTATGAAGCTTTGCTAAAATCACTTCATAAATATCGTCGGGCAAAGTGTTTGGAATTGAACCCGCAAGTACCAGGAAATCCCCCTCTTGCATCTCATTGAGTTTGTCAAGCAACTCGGCTATATCATGTCTGCTTATGTTAGGTCCCTGTGCGTTAACATCAAGTTCATTGATAGCAGAACCCTGCTTGCCGGTGCCAGATTCCACATCCGCTTTGATTTTGACATTTATTCGTGTCAGGCCGGTTTCCAGTTTATTGAAATCGCATCTTATGCTATCATCTGTCAGCATTTTCTCAAGTTGTCTGCCGGTGAACCCTGCCACAAAGCCGAGTGCTTTGTTCTCTATCCCTAATCTTGTTAATACCACCGATACATTGATTCCCTTGCCGCCGTAATAAATCTCTTCGCCCTTTGAACGATTGATATCACCGTAGCTGAGCGACCCAACCTTCATGACGTAGTCAAGTGCCGGATTTAATGTAATCGTATAAACCATATTATATAACCTCTTTTACAATTGTGCTTTCTCTGATCGCCCTGTCTGTGCATCTGTCACAGATTATCCACCCTGCTTCAATCGGGGCAAATGTGACTGCCGAAACCTTGCCGAATTTTGAGCTGTCTGCCAGAAAGTAACTTGCAAAGCTTCTCTCAACAGCCATGGCTTTCAGTGCTGCTTCATTGACATCGGGAGTTGTAAAACCATGCTCTTTGCTAACTCCGTTTGTACCTATAAAAGCTTTAGAAAAATTGTACTTGTCCAGAACATTTCCCACTGTGAGCCCGATGACCGCATCGGTGCTAGCCTTTACCTCTCCTCCGGCAACAAGAACTCTGCAGCCTGCTTCCGAGAGCTTTTGGCAGTGCGATATTCCGTGCGTAACAAAGGTTGCCTTGGAGCCTTGTAAATAATCTATCATTAGATAGGTTGTAGTTCCCGCATCCAGGAACACGAAATCCTCATCGCAAATCTGCTCCGCGGCATATCTGGCAATCAGATTCTTCTCGTGGACATGCTTCAGGAATTTCTCTTCGTTGCTTTCCTCGGATTTTACAAATTCGTGGGATAATGCTGTTGCACCGCCGTGCACCTTCTTTAACTTTCCCAATTTAGAAAGTGCAGCCAAATCCCTTCGAATTGTACTCTCTGAGGCGTCAAACTTCTCACTCAGCTCCGTTACCGTCGCTGCTCCATCCTGAAATACCAAGTCCAAAATCTTCTGTCTTCTTTCCTGTGTAAGCATTCTTTTTTCACCTGATTTCCATTTTATGTCCTTATTATACACACTCAGTCAAAATAAGTCAATAGTAAGCGTAAAAAATCATAAAAAATGCGTGAGTTTGCTCGTTTTGCTCGTTGCAAGAATTCTCTGGACTAGCAAAATACTATTTTTCTTGTATAGAATACAGAACTGTGGTAAATTATTGATAAGACGCAATTATCCGACAATTAAAAGGAGTGGTGATGAGAAATGATTGATATTAAACACATTGAGGCAGCTTATGAACGCATTGAAAAGTATGTTATGAGAACAAGACTTGAAAAAAGCATGCATCTCAGCGAGGGGGATACCGAAGCTTACATGAAGCTGGAGTGCGAACAGCCAATTGTAAAGAATTTTAAGCTCCGAGGAGTTCTCGGAAAACTGACTTTGTTGACAGAAGAGCAGCTAAAAAATGGATATGGCACGATTTCTTCCGGAAACCAGGGAGTTTCTGTATCTTATGCATCTCAGCTTCTGAATCTGGACAGACCTTACATTGTAGTTCCCGAAAACACCCCAAAGCCAAAGCTAGAAAAAATGGAAAAGTTCGGCGCAGATATTCACTTCTTCGGTAACAGCTTTGATGAAGCCAACGGATTAGGCGAGCAAATCTTCGAAGACAAAGGCATTGTCAAAATAGATGCAAGAGAAGATGTGGAAGGGCTCTACGGCACCGGTACAATCGGAATGGAAATTCTTCAGCAGCTTCCGGACGTAGATATCATACTGATACCAAAGGGAAGCGGCGGCGATGCTATTGCAAACGGCTCATATTTCAGACAGGCAAAACCGGATGTTAAAATAATTGCAGTTGAGCCGGAAAACTCACCTGCCCTTACAACAAACCTTCAGACCGGCGTCTGGACAAAATTCTTCAAGGCACCTGACGATGCCATAATGCAGAGCCTGATTGGCGGATGTGCAAAGAACACATTCGATCATGCAGCTGAATGCATTGATGACATTCTTCTGGTTTCAGATGCAGAAGTTCGGGAAGCGATTTACGAAATGGCTCAGGACGAAAAAGTAATAGCAGAACCCGACAGCGCAGCAGTATATGCGGCATACAAGAGATACCGCCACATGTTTGAAGGCAAGAAAACCGCAATGATAATAACAGGTGGCAATATCTCTAAGGAACTGTTTAAGGAAATAATTTCAGAGCATGAATGACTGTAACGCGAAAACAGTCTCGCTTGCGTCCCAACCCTGAATAACAATAAAAAGTGCTGAAGCAAACTTACCCTTCTAGTCCGCTAACAGCACTTTTTTGAGTTACATTACCTAGCCCGTAGCAATATAACCCTTATCACTTCATCATCATGTTTCAAACAAATAAGGCATATTGGCATTTAAGTAAGAAGATTTGGGCTAAATTATCACTTTTTCAACTCCCATGAAATCACAGAAGCCTTCTAATTCTTTCGCAAAATCACCTTCTCTGATAACCACGTGGTGATCTACTCCCTTTTCAATCATTGTATCAATAACATCCTGTACCTGACCGGCAAATCTCAGTTTTACAAGCAATCTGTTATCTGCTGCATCCCATTCTTCTTTTGTTACAGGAAGTGTCTCGCCTCTTCCGATAAGCATCTTGTATTTGCCGTTGTCTCCAACCATTCCGGCTACAGTAACTTTTTCCATAGCTCTTACAGGAGTTCCAACGTAAGTTCCGGTATCTCCACTGTGGTGGATTTCTACTTCTTCTACAGTATTGGCTGTAAAATGCCCAGAGCTTCCGCCATGTGAAATAAGGAGCGCATTATCATCTTTCAGGATGCTTCCTATCTCTCCAAGAAGAGTTGAACCTTCATCTGAGCACAGATTCAAGAGTTGCTTGACCATTACGTGAGAAATATCTCCTTCTGTTTCAACTACAACTCTTTCATCGGCTAACCACGATGCAGTCAAGTTGGTAATACCGTCAAAGCTTGGGTAACATTCAGCTGCTACAGCATCAAGCTTGTTTTCTTTCATAAGTTCTTTCATTGAAGCATATACTTTTGCAGCATACTTCATGTCTTCATCTGTGCACATCACCTTACCGGTTCTGTCCTTAAGCTGAGCAAGAACATCTTCTGCTTCTTTGTCAGACATTGCATCAACCTTCTTCAGAAGCTCAGTCATTTCCAAATGAACTATAGTTGTACCAAAGTAATCTGAGAAGTTCCATTCTTCAGCTGACATATCCTGAGGACCTGCAACTCTCCATGTCTGACGAGGTCCTAGCAATGCAATGTTCATTTCTTCTGCAAGCTTGCACATAAGAGCACTTTCAGCTGTCAGGCGGAGCTCATCAATAAGAGCTTTGTCTTCAGGTAAGCCATATACAAACTTACTCTTAACGCCTCTTGACTTGAGCACTGAACTCAT
>CALHKP010000070.1 GCA_938034165.1 uncultured Clostridia bacterium
AGATGAAAGGAGAATTTGGCGAGGAAAATAAGCGTGATTTTGCAAAACTTAAATCCACGCTTATTAAAGAGCCAAATTTTACCGTGCGATTTGAAGATGTGGCAATCTGCGCTTAGTCAAGCTCAAAAAAGGACAGCGCAGATTGCGACTATTGAAATATGTACTGTTTTTGATCGTTTATGGTTGGATTTTCATTTCATATAAAATATAATAAAAGTGCAAAGGGAATTACAAAAGGAAACATTGATAAGGAACACATTTGTTGCGCCATGTCAGGCAAACAGAGTCTTGCAAAAAAAGCAGTGGCTTAAGGAACGCTTTGATGAGGGACTTGTTTTTGACGCAGGGAATTCAGTCCGACAAGAAGTTTCTGGCGCTGGCAGGTTTATAAGGAGATTGATATGAACATGCAAACAGACATAATTGCAATAGACCATCTGAACAAAAGTTTCGGTGATGTACAGGCGGTAAATGATCTTAGCTTTCGTGTGAAAAAAGGAGAGCTCTTTGCTTTTCTGGGTGTGAACGGCGCAGGAAAGAGTACCACGATTTCTATAATTTGCGGACAACTTCCGAAGGATAGCGGCTCGGTGCGTGTTAAGGGAATCGATGGAGATTACTCAAAGCTTGAGATTAAGAAACTGCTGGGGGTTGTATTTCAGGACAGCGTATTGGATAAACCTCTGACAGTAAAAGAAAATCTGAAAAGTAGGGCGGCGCTTTATGGAATTACAGGCAAAGCCTTTGAAAAAAGATTGCAGGAGCTTGTTGAAATACTGGATTTTGATGATTTTTTGAACAGACCGGTGGGTAAACTTTCGGGAGGTCAAAGAAGGCGAATCGATATTGCAAGGGCTCTTTTGCACAGACCGGAAATTTTGATTCTGGACGAACCTACTACGGGACTTGACCCCCAAACAAGGCTTCTGATCTGGGATGTAATCGAGAAGCTACGGGTTTCAGAAGGAATTACGGTATTTCTTACAACACATTATATGGAAGAAGCGGCGGGAGCTGACTTTGTTGTTATATTGGATAAGGGTCGCATCCTGGCGGAAGGAACTCCTTTTGAGCTAAAAAACCGCTATGTTCAGGATACCATATCTGTGTATGACGTAACTGAGGATGAGATAAAAAAACTGGACAGAGAATACAAGAAAATTCGCAACGGTTACCAGTTAAAGGTAAAAAACACGCAGGAAGCAACAGAACTGATTGTAGCTCATCAGGAAGTTTTTCGCGATTACGAAGTTGTAAAAGGTGGCATGGATGATGTATTTCTTGCAGTGACCGGAAAAACGTTGGGAGGTGGAAACTGATGAGAGCAGTATTTGCATTGATGAGCAGAAACAGAAAACTGTTTTTCAAGGACAAAGGCATGCTGTTTTCTTCTATGATTACTCCTGTGATTCTGATTGTGCTTTATGCTACATTTTTGGCAAAGATTTATAGGGATTCATTTGTATCGGCAATTCCGGATATGATTACCATATCTGATAAGCTGATTGACGGAACAGTTGCAGCGCAACTTGCGGCTTCTTTGCTGGCGGTGAGCTGTGTGACAGTTACATTTTGCGTAAATCTTACAATGGTGCAGGACAGAGCAAACGGAAGCCGAAAGGATTTTGATATTGCACCTATAGGAAAATCAAAGATATATCTTGGGTATTTTTTGTCCACTGTGGTAAATTCGCTAATGGTTAATGGCATTGCTCTATTGCTCTGCTTAGGATACATGTTGAAAATGGGCTGGTATATGAGCGCGTCTGATGTTGTTTTGGTTGTGGTTGATGAAATACTTCTGGTTCTTTTTGGCAGTACTCTTTCGAGTATTGTAAGTTTTCCGCTTACAACGCAGGGTCAGCTTTCGGCGGTTGGAACTATTGTCAGTGCAGGATATGGCTTTATCTGCGGTGCATATATGCCGATTTCGAATTTCGGTTCGGGTCTTCAGACTACGCTGTCATATTTTCCGAGTACATATGGAACTTCGCTGATTAAGAATCATATGTTGAATGGAATCTTTGAAGAAATGTCAGAACAGCACTTACCGGTTGAAGTGATCGCATCCTTTAAAAAAGCACTGGACTGCAGCCCTGAGTTTAGAGGCAATGTGGTTAGCGTTGGGCAGATGCTTATGATTATGGCAGGAAGCATAATTGTATTTGGTGCAATATATTTTGGTATAATTAAGAAAACGAGGTAGCAAATATAAGGATACGAAAAAAGAGTCTGTTTGTGAGGTTCGCCTCATCTTGCAGACTCTTTTTGATAGTTTTTGTTATTCAGAGATTTATAGTTTGATGAATTTCTTCAGTCTGTTTGTAAGAATTAGTGCCAGTGCCATCTTTATCAGGTCAGGAATGATAAAAGGAAATACGCACATTCCGAGAACACCTGTAAGGCCGATGCTTCCTACATTCTTTGTGTACATGAACATGAACCATGCTGTACCGAATGCGTAGCAGACAATCAGTCCAACTACTAGAGCTGCAATAAGTGCAGGAGCTTTTTTGCCGAAAAGCTTTTCGAACAGCCATGCGATTAGGCCGATGAAAACGAAGCCGATAAGGTATCCGCCGGTCATACCGAAGAGGGCACCGAGGCCACCGCTGAATCCTGCAAATACAGGAAGTCCGATAGCTCCTAGCAGAAGGTATACCAAAACTGCGATAGTGGAGCGCTTACCTCCGAGAAGTCCACATGTCAGGAAGATTGCAAATGTTTGCATTGTAAATGGTACGGAAGAAGGGATTGAAATCCATGAGCATATAGCGATGAGTGCGGCAAAGATTGCCATGTATGTCATGCTCAGTGTTTTGCTGTGGTTTCCTGCATTAGTATTGATGTTGTTTCTTGTTGTAGTGTTATCAGTCATAGTATTTTACCTTTTGAGAAGGTACTCCTTTCTGTATATTTTTCGGAGCAGTTATAGGCTGCTCTTTTTTATTTGTTTAAAGCAAAGCGGATATTGTTTTCGTTTTGCCCGCCTGTTAACAATAGCACATACCCTATAGACTTGTCAACTATAAATTAAAAATAGGTTTACAATAAAAATGTTGAAAAACACAAAAAATATCTCCAAAAGTTATTGACGTACAACAAAGGAAGTGTTATTATCATCTTACATAAATTCGAAAAACAAATTTCGAAATGATAATTGAGGAGAAAAAATTAAGGAGCAGAAAAAATGTTTAACCAGTTTTCATTTGCAAACATTTTAATCACAAGCATTATTATTAGCATTATTCTTATCGTCCTTACGAAGCTGACAACAGAATAGTGTTAAAAGTTATGCCCCGATTTGCAAGAAAACAGTTAAAGCAGAATGGATAGCTGAGATATTTGAGAAAGCAAACCTTATGGACAGACTTGAGAGCCATGAGGTTTTTTTATTAAGAAATTACGGAGATTAATTTAAGGAGATTTACGGAGGAACACACGATATGAAAATGACCGGAGCCAAAATTTTAATGGAGTGCCTGTTAGAACAGGAGGTTGACACTATATTTGGATACCCCGGAGGCACGATACTGAATGTTTACGATGAACTTCACCGCTATAGCGACAAGTTCAAACATGTGCTTACTTCCCATGAGCAGGGAGCAGCCCATGCAGCTGACGGATATGCAAGAAGCACCGGAAAAGTCGGTGTCTGCTTTGCCACTTCAGGACCGGGAGCAACCAATCTTACTACCGGAATTGCAACGGCGTACATGGATTCATCCCCTGTTGTATTCATATCATGCAACGTAGCTGAGAATCTGATGGGTAAGGATTCCTTCCAGGAGGTTGATATCACCGGAATCACGATGCCCATAACAAAATGCAATTATATGGTAAAGGATGTAACCAAGCTGGCAGATATCGTAAGATCGGCATTTGCAATAGCAAGAAGCGGAAGACCGGGACCGGTTTTCATAGATATAGTAAAGAATGTAACCAGCGAAGAAGCAGAATTCACACCGTTGCCAAAAGAAAAGCACTCATCCGAAGGAGTTCTTCAGCAGCTGATGAAAAGAGCATCTCACAACTTTGAGGCGCCAAAGCCTGACCAGGCAGATATAATGAAGCTTGTAGAAATGATCAAAGAATCCAAGAAGCCGCTTCTCATATGCGGTGGCGGAGTTGTAAGAAGCAGAGCTCACGAGGAGTTCCTGAAATTTGCGGAAACAGTTGATGCACCGGTTGCAATTACAGTAATGGGCGGCGGAGGCTTTCAAGGCAGAAGTCCTTTGACAACAGGAATGATAGGAATGCACGGTTCACAGGCTTCAAACATGGCGTGTGATGGATGCGACCTTCTGATAGCAATAGGCTGCAGATTCTCCGACAGAGTTGCACTTAATCCCGAAAGCTTTGCAAGCCAGGCAAAGATAGTACAGATTGACATCGACAGAGCGGAAATAAACAAAAACGTAAAAACGACTCACCACATAATCGGAGATGCAAAAGATGTACTTGAGGAGCTGAACGAAAAGCTTGAGCAGCAGAATCACGACGAGTGGAAAAAATACGTATTTTCCTTCAAGACAGAAGTTGAATATGAAGAGGGCGGAGATACTTTGACACCAAAGCAAATTACCAAGACAATAGCAGAACTTCTCCCTCCGGATACAATAGTTGCAACCGATGTAGGACAGCATCAGATGTGGGCGATACAGCATTTCCACTTTGACTATCCGGGACAGTTGATAACATCCGGCGGATTCGGAACCATGGGCTTTGGCCTCGGGGCTGCAATAGGAGCAAAGGTAGGAAATCCCGAAAAGACAGTAATTCATATTACGGGGGATGGAAGCTTCAGAATGAACTGCAACGAACTTGCAACGGAAGAACATTATGACATACCTGTAATCACATTCATATTTGACAATGCGACACTTGGAATGGTAAGACAGTGGCAGACTTTGATATATGAAGAAAGATATTCGCAGACGACACTTGACAGAGGACCTGATTTTGTGAAGCTTGCAGAGGCATACGGCCTGAAGGGCAAGAGGGTATGCACTGTGGACGAACTGGAAAAGGCTATATGCGAGGCTGTAGAGTGGGGACACGGTTACGTAATAGACTGTGCCATCGATACTGACGAAATGGTAAAACCTATGGTAGGCGGCGGAAACCACATAACACAGTTTATCGTATGCTAGTATTTGAAAGAAAGGAGACTGTCATGGATGAAATAAAGAAACATACAATAGCGGTGCTGGTTGACAACGAAGCAGGAGTTTTGTCACAGGTATCACGACTGTTTTCCAGAAAGGGATTTAACATAGAGTCCCTGGCGGTAGGCACGACGGACAACCCGCTGGTATCGCGAATAACAATAGAAGTTATGGCTGACGAAGATCATTGTCTTCTGATAGCAAATCAGTTAAGAAAACTTTTTCCGGTACACTCACTGAAACTGCTTCCACCGGAAAAGTCAATTAGAAGAGAGCTGCTTTTACTGAAGGTAAAAGCACAAAACAGCGAAAAAAGAAATGAAATCATACAGATTGCCAATATTTTCAGAGCAAATATACTGGATGTTTCGGTAGGAGCTTTGACACTGGCGATGATAGGTGATGAATCAAAAACAGAAGCATTTGAAAAAATCCTGGACGAGTTCGAAATACTTGAACTTGCAAGAACCGGCATTGTAGCATTAGAACGCGGACAGGAAACAATAAATGATGATACAAAAGAAAAAGGAGAGTTTAACTATGGCAAAAATGTATTATGAAAAAGATTGTGATTTGAAGAATCTTGAGGGAAAGAAAATCGCAGTAGTAGGTTACGGTTCACAGGGACATGCACATGCACTGAATTTGAGAGATTCAGGATGTGACGTAATCGTAGGTCTTCGCGAAGGTGGAAAATCATGGCCGGTAGCAGAAAAAGACGGATTCGAAGTTATGACAGTTGCAGAAGCAACTAAGCAGGCTGACATCATCATGATTCTTATCAACGATGAACTACAGGCAGCAATGTACGAAAAAGATATCGCACCAAATCTTACAGCAGGAAAAGCAATCGCTTTTGCTCACGGATTTAATATCAGATACAAGCAGATTGTTCCACCGGCAGATGTTGACGTATTCATGGCAGCGCCAAAGGGACCGGGACATACAGTAAGAAGCCAGTATGTTGCAGGCAAAGGCGTTCCTTGCCTGATTGCAGTAGAACAGAATGCAACAGGCAAAGCTTATGATACAGCACTTGCATATATCGCAGGAATTGGCGGAGCTAGAGCAGGAATCCTGGAAACTACAATGAACGAAGAAACAGAAACAGACCTGTTCGGTGAACAGACAGTTCTTTGCGGAGGCGTTGTAGACCTTATGAGATGCGGATTTGAAGTTCTTGTAGAAGCAGGATATCAGCCAGAAAATGCATACTTCGAATGCATGCACGAAATGAAGCTGATCATCGACCTTATCAACAAAGGCGGTGTTGCAGCAATGAACTATTCAATTTCAGATACAGCTGAATACGGCGAATACGTATCAGGACCAAGAGTACTTCCTCACGAACAGACAAAGGAAAACATGAGAGCAGTTCTAAAGGATATCCAGGACGGTACATTCGCAGACAAGTGGATTACAGAAAACAAGACAGGAAGAGAATTCTTCAATGCACAGAGAAAAGAATTAGCAGAGCATCCAATGGAAGTTGTAGGCAAAGAGCTTCGTGAAAAGATGCTTTGGAAAAATGATGCTGATTTAGATAATGCATCAAACTAATTGTCTGACGCCTCAGACCTTAAGTTAAACTAAAGTGAACGAGTGTAAAAGTTGCTTCAGGCAAACAGCGTAATATTCAAAAAAAGAGGAGAGTGAAAAAAAACATGCAGCAGGTAAAAATATTTGATACAACTTTGAGAGACGGAGAACAGTCCCCGGGTTGCAGCATGAATCTAAAAGAAAAAATTGAAGTCGCAAAATGTCTGGAACAGATGAAGGTAGATGTCATAGAAGCGGGATTCGCCATTTCCTCGCCGGGAGATTTCGAATCGGTAAGTACAGTAGCAAAGCTGATAAAGGATTGTTCAGTGGCTTCTTTGGCAAGAGCAACAACAAAGGATATAGACGTTGCATGGGATGCAGTTAAACATGCTGTGGACCCAAGAATCCATCTGTTCATTGCAACTTCTCCACTCCACATGGAGTACAAACTTAAGATGACACCGGAGCAGGTTATAGAAAAAACAGCAGCCATGGTAAAACATGCGAGAAAATACTGCTCAAACATAGAATTTTCGGCAGAAGATGCAACAAGAAGTGATGTTGAATTCCTTGCAAAGGTAGTTGACACTGCAATCAGAAACGGTGCGAATGTAATCAACCTTCCTGACACTGTAGGTTATACAACACCTGAAGAAATGAGACATCTGATAGAATATATGATAAGAAATGTCGAGAATGCAGACAAAGTTGAGTTCTCGGTTCACTGCCATAACGACCTTGGTATGGCAGTGGCAAACTCACTTGCAGGCGTTCTTGGCGGAGCAAGACAGATTGAATGCACAATAAACGGTCTTGGAGAAAGAGCCGGAAACACATCCCTCGAAGAAGTGGTTATGGCAATGAAAACAAGAGCCGACGCACTTGATTTGACTACAGGAATAGATACAACAAAGATTTACAGAGCCAGCAAGACTGTATACAATATAATCGGTCAGACACCTTCGCTGACAAAGCCTATAGTGGGTAAGAACGCTTTTGCTCACGAATCCGGAATCCATCAGCATGGAGTGCTTGCAAACAAGCAGACTTACGAAATTCTGACACCGGAATCCATAGGAATTACAGCGAATAATATAGTGCTGGGAAAACATTCCGGAAAACACGCATTCAAAGACCACATAGAGGCTATGGGTTACGAGCTTTCGGATGAAGAACTTGTAAGATGCTTTGATGAGTTCAAAGTAGTCTGCGACAAGAAAAAGACTATAGATGATGCGGATATCGAAGCTATAATCATGCATAACAGTGCAGAGGAAGTTGAAGCCCAGGAACAGGGCTATCAGCTGGATTGGTTCTCGGTTCACACAAGCAACTTCACTACAGCAACAAGCACAGTGAGCCTAATCAAAGACGGCGAAAAATACGAAGCCGTGGCATTGGGAGACGGACCTGTGGACTCATCTTATAAGGCAATAGATGCAATCATAAAACCGAGAGAACATACCTTTGATATATACACAATTAACTCAACATCAGAAGGTAAAGATACACTTGGTCACGTAGTAGTCAAACTGACTGCAGACAACCGCACATACATGGGCAAAGGCCTTTCGACAGACGTTATACAAGCCAGCATTCTGGCATATCTGCAGGCACTGAACAAGTTACAGAGAGCACAGAAACAGTAGGGGGGATTTTGAAATGGGAATGACAATGACACAAAAAATATTAGCAGACCATGCAGGTCTTCCAAGTGTTGCTGCAGGAGATTTGATAGAGGCAAAAGTGGATATCGTTTTGGGAAATGATATCACAGGACCTGTTGCAATAGGCGTGTTTGATGATGCAGGTTTCACAAAGGTCTTTGATAAGGACAGAGTTGTTCTGGTGCTGGATCACTATACACCATGTAAAGACATCAAGTCAGCTCAGCTTTGCGCTATCGCGAGAAACTTTGCCAAAAGATTTGACTTAACACATTTCTACGATGTAGGCAGAGTAGGAATAGAGCATGCTTTGCTTCCTGAACAGGGAGCAGTTGGGCCCGGAGACTGCATAATCGGTGCGGATTCACACACATGCACATATGGCGCATTGGGAGCATTTTCCACAGGTGTGGGCTCCACAGATATGGCTGCGGGCATGGCGATGGGTGAAAACTGGTTCAAAGTTCCGGCTGCAATCAAAGTTGTACTGAAGGGAAAAATGACAGGCTGCGTAAGCGGAAAAGATGTAATTCTTCATCTGATTGGAGAAATTGGCGTTGACGGAGCCCTATATAAATCATTGGAATTCACAGGCGAAGGCGTTTCTTCACTGAGCATGGACGACCGTTTTACTATTGCAAATATGGCAATAGAAGCAGGAGCAAAGAACGGAATTTTTCCTGTGGATGAAAAAACACTTGAATATGTAAAAAATCGCTTTGAAAGAGAAGTCAAAGTGTTTACAGCTGATGACGATGCTGAATATGAGCAGGTCATCGAAATAGATTTGGACAAATTAAGACCTACGGTATCTATGCCGCATCTTCCTTCTAATACGAAGACTGTTGATGAGGTAAGGGGACTTCCTATAGACCAGGTTGTAATAGGTTCATGTACTAACGGAAGAATTTCGGATATGAGAGCCGCTGCAGAGGTTCTGAAAGGAAGAACTGTAGCAGACGGAGTAAGATGCATTGTAATTCCTGCAACTCAGGAAATCTACATGCAGTGCATTTCAGAAGGCCTTGCAGAGATATTTATCGAAGCTGGATGTGCAATATCCACACCTACATGCGGACCTTGCCTTGGCGGTCACATGGGAATCATGAGCGAAGGGGAAAGAGCCGTAGCAACAACAAACAGAAATTTCCTTGGCCGTATGGGTCATGTGGAAAGTGAAGTTATTCTTGCAAGCCCTGCAGTTGCAGCTGCTTCTGCTGTGGCAGGAAGCGTTGCGCTTCCGGAAGATCTTAAGGAGGTATCAGCATGCTGAAGGGAAATGTTTTCAAATTTGGAGATAATATAGACACCGATGTTATAATTCCGGCAAGATACCTCAATGCACCGTCTCCGGAGGAACTTGCAAAGCACTGTATGGAAGATATTGATGATTCTTTTGTTAACAAAGTGCAAAAAGGTGATATAATGGTAGGCGGTTATAATTTCGGATGCGGTTCATCCAGAGAACATGCGCCGGTTGCCATTCAGGCCAGCGGTGTATCTTGTGTAATAGCCGCAAGCTTCGCAAGAATCTTTTACAGAAATGCCATCAATATAGGTTTTCCTATTCTTGAATGTCCTGAAGCCGCAGCAAAGATAAAGGAAGGCGATGTGGTAAGTGTGGATCCCGAAACAGGCGTGATAAAGGACGAAACTACGGGAGAGACTTTTCAGGCAATGCCGTTTCCTGCCTTTATTCAGAACATAATCGAAAAAGGCGGGCTGCTGAAATATCTTAAGGACAAGCAGGATAAGGAGGACTAAGAATGAAGTTTCGCATAGCACTTGTAAAAGGTGACGGGATAGGTCCCGAAATTGTTGAGAGCGCTGTTGAAGTTCTCAAAAAAGTAGAAGAAAAATTCGATTGTGAGTTTGAATTTCAGGAATACTTAGCGGGAGGATGTGCATATGACAAGTATGGAATTCCTCTTCCGGAAGAAACTGTAGAGGGCTGCAAAAACAGTGACAGTGTGCTTCTGGGTGCTGTGGGAGGTCCGAAGTGGGACGATGTTCCAAACGAACTGAGACCCGAAAAGGCTTTGCTGGGTCTGAGAGGGGCGCTTGGTCTTTATACCAACCTTCGTCCGGCAAAGATATATCCTGCGCTTATGGGGGCCTGCACACTTAGACCTGATATAGTAGAGAAGGGATTCGATCTTGTAATCGTAAGAGAACTTACCGGAGGTATTTACTTTGGTGAGAGAGGAAACCGCGAAGGTGAATTCGGCGAGGAAGCATATGATACGGAATGCTACAGCAAGATGGAAGTTGAGAGAATCGCAAGAGTTGCCTTTGAGACTGCAAGAAAGAGAAGAAAAAATCTTATCAGCATAGATAAGGCAAATGTTCTTGCAAGCTCCAGACTCTGGAGAAAGACAGTTCACGAAGTTGCGGAAGAATATCCGGATGTACAAGTTGAAGACATGTATGTGGACAATGCAGCAATGCAGCTTGTTCGAGAACCTTCCAGATTTGACGTAGCTGTTACATCGAATATGTTCGGAGATATTTTGTCCGATGAGGCTTCTCAGATTACGGGCTCTATAGGGCTTCTGCCATCTGCTTCTCTGGGAGACAGCAAGTGCGGAATGTATGAGCCTATTCATGGTTCGGCTCCTGATATAGCGGGAACGGGAAGGGCAAATCCAATGGCGACGATTTTATCCGCAGCTATGATGCTGAGATATTCTTTTGATTTGGAAGAAGAAGCGGACTGCATAGAAAATGCGGTGAATCGTGTACTGGACGAGGGATACCGCACAGCAGACCTGATTGGAAGCGGAAATCCGGATGACGCACTCTCCTGCAGAGAAATTACCGAAAAAATAATCGAAAGACTGTAACAAATACTAAGGAGGAAAAAATGCTGGATATAAAAGTAGTTAAAACAGAAAATCCAAAAGAAAAACCAACAGGCAAACTGGGATTCGGAAAAATTTTTACTGACCACATGTTTGTCATGGATTATACAAGAGGAAAGGGTTGGCACGATGCTAGAATCGTACCTTATCAGGATATTACTCTTTCACCTTCAAGCATGGTTTTCCACTACGGACAGGAAATGTTCGAAGGACTTAAGGCATACAAAGGTGAAGACGGAAAAGCTTATCTTTTCAGACCTGACATGAATGCAAAAAGAGCGAATGCTTCAAACGAAAGACTGTGCATTCCACAGATTCCGGAAGAAGATTTTGTTCAGGCAATCAGAGAACTGGTAAAGGTTGATGAGGATTGGATACCTACAGAACCGGGAACTTCACTGTATGTGAGACCTTTTGTTATTGCAACAGAACCGTTCCTGGGGGTAGATGTTTCTGAAACTTTTATGTTCATCGTAATCCTTTCTCCTAGCGGAGCGTATTATGAACATGGTCTGGAGCCGGTTGGAATCTGGATCGAAGACGACTACGTAAGAGCAGTTAGAGGAGGCATGGGTTTTGCCAAGACAGGGGGAAACTATGCGGCTAGTCTTGCAGCTCAGGTTAAGGCACACGACGACGGATATTCACAGGTTCTGTGGCTTGACGGCGTAGAAAGAAAATATATAGAAGAAGTCGGAGCAATGAACATATTCTTCAAAATCGACGGTAAAATTGTTACACCTATGTTAAACGGAAGCATTCTGCCGGGTATCACAAGAAATTCAGTTATTCAGCTATGCAAAGATATGGGATACGAAGTTGAAGAAAGAAAGGTATCTGTTGACGAGCTTCTGGAAGCCCAGAAAGCGGGAAAACTGGAAGAAGTATTCGGTTCCGGAACAGCAGCTGTAATTTCACCTGTAGGAAAACTTCGTTACAAAGACGACGTAATGACAATCGGTGATGGTACAATTGGCGAACTGAGCCAGAAACTGTATGATACAGTTACAGGAATCCAGCTGGGCAAATTAGAAGACAAATTCGGCTGGAGAGTAGAAATCTAAAAGAATTAAAAAAGGAGCACAGCTTGCGGAAAACGTCCGCTTGAGGTGCTCCTTTTTGCTTACTGCATTTTTTCGTTTATTTCGTCTTCGCAATGTTGCATTGCTTCCAGTGCTTCGGTGAGAAGCTGATCAAGTTCCCAGCCCAGCTGCTCAGCACCCTGTTTGATTATGTCACGGCTGCAGCCTGCTGCAAATTTCTTGTCTTTGAATTTTTTCTTCAGCGATTTAAGTTCCATGTCCTTGGTGCTCTTGGATGGTCTCATAAGAGCAGCTGCACCGATTAAACCTGTAAGTTCATCAACAGCAAACAGGATTTTTTCCATTTCGTGTTCAGGTTCCACATCGACGCAGATTCCGTATCCGTGGGAAACAATGGCATGAATCATGGCATCTTCTATACCTGCTTCCGTCAGAAGTTCAGGTGCTTTCTTGCAGTGTTCTTCAGGCCACATCTCAAAGTCAATGTCGTGAAGCAGTCCGCAGATTGCCCAAAATTCCTTTTCATCTTCATATCCGTGTTTTTCTGCCAGATATCTCATAACACATTCCAGAGTAACCCCATGCTGGATATGAAATTCTTCCTTATTGTACTTCTTCAAAAGTTCAAACGCTTCGTCTCTTGTAATCATTTTACTTTCCCCCTTATTTCTTTTGTTTTGAATATTTCTTGCAGTAGACATAGTGCATATATGCCGAGTCTGCAAAACTCAATCGTTTCTTTTCCCTTGAGAGCGAGGTGTGAATGTTTGCTACTGCAGCCTTGTGCATCAATATTTTCAGCGCTTCAAGGTCTTCTGCGTTTTCGGCTCTTACGGCGATGCCTGTTCCCGGAACAAGAATTGCCGGATATTTGGACATTTTCTTGAGAATTGCTTCCCCTGCAGATTCGCTCGAATCAAAGCCTTTTGCAAGGGGTGCTTTGTGTCCCACCATCTGAGCCATATCGTCCAACTGTGCAGTTATGCCTCTTGAATTCTCTGATATAAATACAGCCTGCGGAGTTTGCACAACATCCGAAAACTTGTAGTTTGTCTGTAAAAGCTGTCTGAGATTTTCGCCCTTTGCAAGAGCTTCGTCTGTTACCTCATATTCCGGAACTGATTTGCAGTTTCGTTCACATATTTTTTCCAGCAGCAGAGCCTTATGCATAGTGTCTTTGCTGTCTTTTCCTGCCACAAGCACTCCGTGGTGCGCCATCAAAATTGTATGGGCACCTGTTTCCAAAGCTTTTCGAACCGCATCTTCCAGGGTTTTGCTTCCCGGAAGTCCGTAAGAGGCCAGGGCGATACCACCCAAGGCTTCTGATTCTTCCGGTGTGATATCTAGCGTGTCAAAACCGCACAGACCTATTGCTGTTGCATATGTCTGGTGGGTATGAACAACAAAGTCTACATCCGGAAATATTTCGTATGCTGCCTTGTGCACCAGTTTTTCCCCTGATGGCTTGTACTGACCTGTCCAGCGACCGCTTTTGTAATCGAGAATTGGCAGATCATCGTTGTTTAGAGAGCGGTAGTCAAGGCCGCTTGGAGTTATAATAATTCTGCTGCCATCAAGCCTTCCGCTGATGTTTCCCCAAGTCCTTGCCACAAGCTCTGTATCTAATAATTTCAGACCGGTTTCTATAACCTGATGTCTGAGAAATTTTTCCTTTTCTTTTAAAGTTTCGCTCATATATTTACCTCGTAAAATTTCCTACAAAAGAAGTATAACACCATGAAAAGAGAAGTCAAGATGGAGCAGAGCTGTGAATTTTAATGTGAACTTTTTGTCAGGGTCTTTAAAAAATAAATTTTTTAATGTACACTAATAAGGTGTAGAATTTAATATCGCTTTGTGTTCCCCGTGCAAGATTTGTGTGGGGCTAAGATGGAAGCAGGTGAAAGACCTGCACGGAATCCGCCGCTGTAAACAGGGAGGTTGTTTTCATTAGGCCATTGGACATCGAGACGATTATGCGATTCAAAGCGCAAGTAAGCAGATGAGTCGGAGTTTAGGGGTATCGAGATGTCTGAGAAGGCGAAAACAGCTGATGATTTGTAAGTCAGAAAACATGCACATTAGTCGGAGAATTTGTTGCAAGCTTAGGATGGAGCATGCGGCAATCAGATATATTGGCAGAAAACGGGCTGCAAGAACTTGGTGAAATCCATGTTTTTGGCAGTCTTTTTTGTTTCAAAAAACGGAGAGAAGCGCGATCGAAAATTCTTAAACAAAGCAAAGACGATTTTTATCGTTAGTTTGAAGAAAGGAAGAAAGCGAATGAACAAAAAACATTCAAAACTGATTACATTGCTGCTCGTGGTAGCGATGCTGTTTACAATGACTCCTATGAGTGCATTCGCAACTGAAAAAACTGCATCGGCAGCAGAAAAAACAGTTGCAGACAGTGCAGCACCGGCAGCAGACAGTACAAAAGAAAAAGCCGCGTCAGTAGACGTATACTTATCGGTTTCAGACGATGCACAGTATATTGACGGGGCAGGTGGAGTGCCTGCACTTCAGAAATTGACAGTGCCGTATTTTGATCTTGCACTATACGGACTGGACAAATTTTATTTCTCGTCGGAAGATTATTCATCCGGAACTTTAGGTGAAGGAACTGCAGAAACTGCAAAGGATAAGGTGACAATGCTGCATCTGATCCTATATGCAACAGAAATCTATTATTGCGGTCTTGGTCCGGAAGAAGCAGGAAAAGGTTACCTCTATGACGAGGGCATGCTGGGTACAGATGACCTGACTATTACAGGCTCACCGGGGTCTATGTATATGCAGAAATTCTGGGGTATGGACGAAAATCTGAATTACTACCTGAATTACAAATTTCCTGAAGCTTCAAAAGGTTGGGGTTCAACAGCAGACCAGATTCTGCTGAGAGAAAATGATGTTGTAACAATCGGGCATTTCACAAGTTGGAATTTCTATACTGATCCTGATAATGTATTCAACTACATCAAGTGCGGAGACAAGACAGTAACTGCAACAGCAACCCAGGGCGAAAAGGTAAACATGTCAGCATGGATTGCAGGTCCCGGCGGAGACTTTACTTCCACAGCCCACAGAAAGCTTACAAGCAGCCCTGAAGTGTATTACACTAATCTAGACGATCTAGATTCGGGTGAAGTAACATCTTGGACGAGCCTTGGAAATGCAAATGCCGAAGGTGACTTTGTTGTTGATACAAGCAAAATGGCACCGGGAGAATACATAATTGCAATTCCGGGGCAGTACGGCAGAGATAATCCTGACTATATCTGTTCAACACCGGGAGCAATCAGACTTACAGTTAAAGCACCTGTAGAGACTGTAATCTACCAGGGAAAAGACTGGCCTTTTGCAAACTACTATTATGTAGAACAGCTTAAATTGAAAGGTGCGGAAGTTGAATATGTTAACGGAACAGACGTATATCTGAAGCACACAACAGCAAAAGACGCAAAAATCTCATTTGAGGTAAAAGCCGGAGGAAGCCAGTCAGGAAATCTTGGAATCAACTGGAACGATGACAAGACAAACACAAAGACATATTCAACAAATCTTGTTAACGGAGAAGCTACAGTAAAAGTTTATGCTTATAAGGCTAGCGGAGCAGGTGCTTCGAGAAGCGGAACTAAGACTTTCAAAATCCACATTGCAGAACCAAACGAATATCCGGTTCTTGCAGAAGGATACAAAGAAGAATCAGATGCACAGGTAGTAGCAGGCGAAAAGTACAGTCTGGACCTGAACAAAGTATTTACAGATGCTGACAATGACAAGCTGACATATACAGTTTCTGTTGACGGTGCAAAGGCAGTTGCAGCAAACTCTGACTACAGCTATGTAAACAAGGTTCCGGGAACTTACAAGCTGAAATTTACAGCAACAGACGGCAAAACTTCAGAGGAAAAACAACCGGTACATACAGTTACGCTATCTGTTGTAAACTCATCAGAAATTTACGATGTAAGTGCAGAAGTACCGGAAGGCATATCACCAAAATTCTACGCTGTTAACGAAGTGAAAGGTGGCGCGGTTGTAAAGGGTGAAGAACTCAAATTCGAAAAGGGAACAGTAAAGGTTCCTAAGAATATCACAAGAATCATGTGGGAAGCTGACGGGGTTATCGGCTTCAGCGCACCTGTAGAATCAGGCGCAAAACTAAAGCTTGTGAAGGTATCATTTGCTGCGACAACAGATACGGCTGAAAGAGCTGCTTCAACAGCAAAAGTGGAAATTACAGATAAGACAGGTGTAAAGGCAACAGGAACAGGGGAAGACACATATCTGCTTCCTGTAGCAGAAGGATTCACTTACAAACTTACAACATCCGAAGCCGGATACAGAGTAGTTGAACTCAAGGATCAGAAACCTGCAGAAGGCGCAGTAAAGGTTCAGTTTGAAAAGAAACACTTCACTGTAGTTGCACCTAAGGGCTCAGTTGTTTCAGCAGGAACACTTGCAGGCTCGTTCAAATATAGCTTTGCAGAAGTTATCAGCAAGAAAAATGACGGCGATACAGTAGTGTACGAATTTGCACCACTAAGTGGTAATGCCTTTGTTCGTGTTCAGCGTCCTGATGACAAAGATGCTGTAACATATTGGGATTGGAAATCTTCAAAGGCAGACGGAAAAACCGTTACAATCACAAAAGAACAGTTATTTATGAACGACAGCGGAGCTGATAAGTTTGATTCAAACACAGTATACCGCAACTTTGAAAAATACAGCCTTGACCTTGCTGATATCTACATGAATATCAACAACGAAGGTTATGTAAACCTTAACAAAGGCGAAACAAAGGGACTGAACATGTTCAGAAACTGGCAGGCAATCGAAAGCTTTATGAATTCAAAGATTTCACTGCCTGACTTCAGCTACGAAATCATAAACATCGAAGGAGATAACGTAGTTTCAATCAAGCCGGATGCAAACAACTCAGCAGCGGCAACTTTGACAGCAGAAAACGAAGGAACTGCAATCGTACTTGTAACTTATGATGCAATGTACAGTGACTCGACAGCAGGAAATGCAGGAGGAGCAGCAGGCGGCGGCAACAGACTTTCTGCAATCTGGCCTGACAGAACAGGCGTATTTGTTGTAAGCGTTGGAAAAGACGGTACAGCAATCAAGAGCAACATGAAATGCAACGGTGAAGTATTCGATGCTGAACACTCACCACAGTTCTATACAGGGGACAAGGGCGCAAGTGTGTCATTCAAACCTGAAGAGGGTGTGGAAGTAACAGTTAACAGAAGCACTGTAGGAAAAGAAACACTTTCTTTCGGAGAATTCACTAAGGACGGAGTAAAAGTTGCAAAAGACGGAACTGTTACAGTAAGCGGACTCAAGACAGGTCGTCATATCATCAGATTGGAAAAAGACGGCGTTGCTTCTTACCAGGTTGTAACTGCACAGAAAACAGAAGTAAAATACTTTGATGCGGCAGGAAAGGATATGGGGGATAATCCTGTATTTACACCGGGCGAAAAGTTCACAATCAAAATTAAAGGCTTGACAAATCCTGCAGAAAAATTTGCAACAAAGTATAACTTTAATGCTCAGGTTTCCTACAAAGACGAAAAAGGAAACGCGTACAAAAATAGCAGCGGAACAGCTTATGGAAAATACGATTTCAGCAGCCAGGAACAGGTTATCGAAGTAACAGTTCCTGCAGACTGGAAAGAAGACAAGATTACTCTGAACGGCGCAATCCAGATGGGTGGCTTTGCCGGCGATGGAATCGGCGGACATAGAAAAGTTACATATGGAAAAGACTCCGGAATGGCTCATGGTACACCTCCGGGAATGGTTCTGGGAACACTCCCTGAGCTGGTAATCTACAACAAGGCTCACAAGCACGAATTCGTAAAAGAAGTTGAAGATGACAAATACTTCGCGGCAGAAGCTGACTTTAATAACGGAACCGCATACTACAAGAGCTGCTCATGCGGAAAAGCAGGCACAGAAAAGTTCTATGTAGGTAAGGGATACGGCGATGAAGTAAGAGGAAAAGCATTCCTTGAAATCAGAACCTACAAGAATTTCGATGATTATAAATCAGCACAGCAGGACGAGCTTAGAAACATAATTCTAAATGCAAAAGCAGCCCTCAAGGCAGCGAAGAGCGAAGAGGAAGTCAACAAGATTGTAACAGATACAAAAGCTGAAATGGACAAAGTTAAGACATCCAAACAGCTGGATGACGAATTGGATGCAGCAAAACTTGCAGGTAAGAAAGCAGTTGCAAAATATAAGAAGCCTTCTGATTATAAGAGTGAGCAGCAGGCGGAAATTTCAAGCATAATAGAAGAAGCTTTTGTAAAAATCAATGCAGCTACAACTCCTGAAGAGATTGATAAGATTGTAGCAGATGCACAGGCAAAGCTTGACAAGGTCAAGACAGGAGCTCAGGTTGACGCAGAATTTGCAGCATACAAAGAAAAAGCGAAAAATGAAGTCAAGAACTACAAGAACCTTGCTGACTACAGAGATGCAGAGAAAAAGGAACTTGAAAAAATAATTGACGATGCAAGTTCTGCAATTACTGTTGCACCTACTAAGGAAATTGTGGATGAGGCAGTAACCTATGCGAAGTCAGAAATGGACAAAGTTAAGACATCAGCACAGCTTGACAAAGAAGAGGCTGAAGCACTTGCAGCAGCTAAGGTTGAAGCAAAGAAGATTGTTAGAAATTACAAGGACCCTGCAGATTATAGAGATGCACAGAAAGCAGAACTGGAAGCAATCATTAAGGCTGCAGACGCTGCAATTGATGTTGCACCAAACCAGTATGCAGTAGGCAAGGCGGTGCAGACAGCTAAGAACTCAATGGATGAGCTTAAGACAGCAGCACAGCTTGACAAGGAAGAAGCTGAAGCACTTGCAGCAGCAAAAAAAGCAGCTAAAGAAGATCTTGCAAAATACAAGAATCCTGCAGATTACAGAGATGCACAGAAAGTAGAACTTGAAGATGCAATCAAGGCTGCAAACGAAGCAATTGATGCTGCAGAAACTCCTGAAGCAGTAGTTAAGGCGCTTGACGAAGCTAAGGCAGAAATGGATAAAATCAAGACAGCAGCACAGCTTGATAAGGAAGAAGCTGATGTACTTGCAGCAGCAAAAGAAGCAGCTAAGGAAGAACTTGCAAAATACAAGGATCCTGCAGATTACAGAGATGCACAGAAAGCAGAACTGG
>CALHKP010000071.1 GCA_938034165.1 uncultured Clostridia bacterium
GCAGCTTGATTAATTGTTACCTAAAGGAATTTACACACTAATTTATACTTGACTCCAAAATCTCCTTCTATATGAGTGTAAGGATACAAAAATCGGGGATTTTTGTTGAAATTTCAACATTTTGCTCAGCGCAGATTTTGATTTTGTAAATTCGCGCTTAGTCACGAGCGAAAAATCTCAGCGCAGATGGGCATTTTTGCAGATAGCGCTGAGTTAGGCACAACTAACCGCTCCTCCTTTTTTTAAAGCCGTAGATTAGTCGCGACTAAACGTTCCTAGAGCTGAGTTAAAACTCAGGACTTATTGCTTATGAGATAACAAAAGAGATGCCTGTTAATGTGGCATCCCTTTTGTTGTTCGTATTATTTATCTGTAACTATATATGGTGCGATTGATCCTGCTACTGATGATATTGGCATTGTCTGCAGGATTATTTTTCCCGGTCCTGTGATTACAGTATTGAAAATGCCTTCGCCGCCGAACAGCATATTCTTGGCACCCGGAACTGTCTGTACATCCAGTGAGCATGTTGCTTCCATTGCTGCCAGGTAACCGGTATCAATAATCATCTGCTGTCCCGGAGCAAGTGTGTATTCGCATGCATAGCCGTCGATTTCAATAAATGCAGTTCCGTTTCCTGAGAGTCTTTGCATGATAAATCCTTCTCCTCCGAACAGGCCGCCGCCGAACTTCTTCTGGAAGTGCATCGAAAGTTCTACTCCCGCTTCTGCAGCGAGGAATGCGCTTTTCTGGCAGATGAAAGGCGTCTGAGGTGTGATTTCCACAGCGCGGATTGAACCCGGAAATGAAGAAGCGAATGCTATGTGACCGGGGCCTCCTTGAGCTGTGTATTTGTTCTGGAAAAGTGACTCACCTGAGAACATTCTGCCAAGAGCTTTGCCAAAGCCTCCATTTGTGGTTGTTTCCATTTTCATGTTAGGGCTCATCCAGCTCATGGCTCCACGTTCTGTAATCATTGTTTCCCCTGCTTCCAAATCACAAATTACGGCAGGAAGCTGGCCGCCTACTATATTGTATTTCATTTTTCTTTTGCGGGATCTAAAGCAGTATTTCGTGAACAATCCCGAATCTCCTTTCACCAATTATCATTTTGAGAGCCTTACAAGTGCCGTATTGTAGGAGTCGCTACTGCATTTGGGTTCCCGGACGGCGTAGCGTTTCAGACTGCCAGCCGGCGCGGACGGCTCCTGCTTGAGGGCGAGTTTAAGCTCTCTGTTTTTTACTGCTTTAATGTTCACTTTTTCATAGCAATTACCTTAATTTTATTATGGCACAAAGGTAAGGGGAAATCTATAAATTGTGGGATTTATTATCATAAATTTTCTTAATTTTACTTTGCAAAAAATCCGCTTACTACTATTATTTGGGGAGCTATTGTGCTATACTAAAAAAATATACGACTTGTTAGTTGTTAAGACAAATTATAATATGGGAGGAACACAATGAGCGAGAATGTTTCAACTAATTTTATCCATAACATTATAGATAAGGATTTAGAAAATCAGAAGTACGGAGACAAGGTTTATACAAGATTTCCACCTGAACCTAATGGTTATCTTCATATCGGACACGCAAAGTCAATCTGCTTGAACTTCACAACTGCCCAGAAGTACGGCGGAAAATGCAACCTGAGATACGATGACACAAACCCTGTAAAGGAAGATGTGGAATACGTAGATGCAATCGAAGAAGATATCAAGTGGCTGGGATTCAAATGGGACGAAAAGCTTTGGGCATCAAACTATTTCCACAAGATGTACGAGGCTGCCGTTGAACTGATCAAGAAGGGAAAGGCTTATGTAGATAATCTTTCCGCAGACGAAATCAAAGCATACAGAGGAACACTCAAGGAACCTGGCAAGGAAAGCCCTTGCAGGAACCAGAGCATAGAAGAAAACTTGAGACTCTTTGAGGAAATGAGAGAAGGCAAATACGCAGACGGCGAAAGAGTTCTAAGAGCAAAGATTGATATGGCATCTGCAAATATCAATATGAGAGACCCTGTAATTTATAGAATTGCTCATACTTCACACCATAATACAGGTGATGAATGGTGCATCTATCCGATGTACGACTTTGCTCATCCTATTGAGGATGCAATAGAAGGAATCACTCACTCAATCTGCACACTGGAATTTGAGGATCACAGACCGCTTTATGACTGGGTTCTGCAGGAAGTCGGCTGGTGGGAAACTCCTCCGCAGCAGATTGAATTTGCAAGACTTAACATTACAAACACAGTAATGAGTAAGAGATATCTTAAGAGCTTTGTTGATGAAGGCGTAGTTGAAAGCTGGGATGACCCAAGAATGCCAACTATTGCAGGTCTCAGAAGAAGAGGTTATACACCTGAAGCAATCAGAGATTTCTGCGAAAGAATCGGTGTTGCCAAGGCTAACAGCACAGTTGACGTTTCTCTGCTTGAGCACTGCGTTAGAGAAGATCTCAAGACAAAAGTTCAGAGCAGAAATGTAATCGAAAATCCAATCAAGGTGGTTATCACTAACTATCCTGAGGACAAGACTGAAATGGTTGAACTGGAAAACAACAAAGAAGTTCCGGAAATGGGAACAAGAGAAATTCCTTTCTCAAGAGAGCTTTATGTTGACGGAGCTGACTTCATGGAAGTTCCTGTTAAGAAGTATTTCAGACTCTTCCCGGGCAACGAGGTAAGATTCAAGGGTGCATACTTCATCAAATGCGAAGATGTTGTTAAGAACGAAGACGGTTCAATCAAAGAACTGCTTTGCACATATGACCCTGAAACAAGAAGTGGTTCAGGTTTTGAAGGCCGCAAGGTAAAGGGCACTATTCACTTTGTTGATGCGAAGACTGCCGTAAAGATTAAAATCAGAAACTACAACTATCTGATGGTAGAAGACGAAAACGGCGAAAACGAGCTGAATCCAAACTCACTGGAAGAAACTTGGGGATACGCAGAACCTTCAATTGCAGAAGCAAAACCGGGTGAAAGATTCCAGTTCTTCAGACACGGATATTACATCGCTGACAGCAAGCTTACAACAGACGACGAAAAGGTATTTAACAGAATCGTTGACCTGAAGAGCTCATGGAAGCCAAACAAATAGAACAAATAAGCCTC
>CALHKP010000072.1 GCA_938034165.1 uncultured Clostridia bacterium
TTTGCACAGGATTTCACAGTTTCTGCCGGTTCTTTGTCAGAAACCATGTCTCTGAAGATTTGCAAGATCATGGATCAGGCAATGAAAATGGGAGCTCCCTGTATCGGTATCAATGACTCAGGTGGTGCACGTATTCAAGAAGGTATCAACGCTTTGGCAGGTTATGCGGAAATTTTCCAACGTAATATTCTCGCTTCCGGCGTTATCCCTCAGATTTCCGGAATCTTCGGCCCTTGTGCCGGCGGCGCCGTATATTCTCCTGCCCTGACTGACTTTACGCTGATGATGGAAGGAACTTCTTATATGTTCCTTACCGGACCTAAAGTTGTGAAGACAGTGACTGGTGAAGATGTTAGTCAGGAAAATCTGGGAGGCGCAAGTGTGCACTCCACCAAATCCGGTGTAACTCATTTCACAGCCCAAACAGAAGAAGAAGGGTTAGCTTTAATCCGCAAGCTCTTGAGTTATATTCCTCAGAACAATTTGGAAGAAGCTCCTTACACAGATTGTACAGATCCTATTGACCGTTTGGAGGACTCCTTGAATGAGATAATTCCTGACAATCCGAATAAACCGTACGATATGTATGAAGTTATCGGTGCTATCGTTGATAACGGCGAATTCCTTGAAATCCAGAAAGATTATTCCAAAAATATCATCATCGGTTTTGCCCGTTTCAACGGACAATCAGTGGGTATCGTAGCCAACCAGCCTAAATATCTGGCAGGCGTACTCGACAGCAACGCTTCCCGCAAGGGTGCACGTTTTGTTCGCTTCTGCGATGCTTTCAATATTCCTATCGTATCTTTGGTAGACGTACCGGGCTTCCTTCCCGGAACAGGTCAGGAATATAACGGCGTTATCCTGCATGGCGCTAAGTTGCTGTATGCTTACGGTGAAGCTACTGTGCCTAAGGTTACCATCACTCTGCGTAAGTCTTACGGAGGTTCACACATCGTAATGAGTTGTAAGCAACTTCGCGGCGACATGAACTACGCATGGCCTACTGCCGAAATCGCCGTAATGGGTGGCGCAGGAGCTGTCGAAGTTCTGTATGCTCGTGAAGCCAAAGAGCAAGAGAATCCCGCTCAATTCTTGGCTGAAAAAGAAGCTGAATATACCAAATTATTTGCTAATCCTTACAATGCAGCCAAGTATGGCTATATTGATGATGTTATCGAACCGCGTAATACACGCTTCCGCATTATCCGCGCCCTGCAACAACTGCAAACCAAGAAATTGTCCAATCCGGCGAAAAAGCATGGTAATATTCCTCTTTAAAAATTGAGAATTGAAAGTTGAGAATTAAAAAACTAAAACTCAAATTTATGAATAAAACAAAAATCGGAATATTCCTTTCATTGATGCTGGTGCTGGGGTTCTGTTCTTCCTGCGGAGAAAGGGAGACAAACTCTAAACTGTTGCTGAATGAAGTGCTTATCAACAACGAAAGCAACTTTCAAGATGACTACGGTGTACATAGCGCATGGATTGAAATATTCAATAAGTCATATGGCAGCGCCGACCTTGCAGGTTGCTATCTGAAATTCAGCAGCCAGCCGGGAGATACCGCTACCTATTTCATCCCCAAAGGCGATGTGCTGACTTTAGTAAAACCCCGTCAGCATGCACTGTTTTGGGCGGATGGCGAGCCTAATCGCGGTACTTTCCATACCAACTTCAAGTTAGACAATCTAAATGCCAATTGGATCGGTTTATACGACTCCGGTAAAAAACTGCTTGACCAGATTGTCGTGCCTGCCGGCATATTAAAGGCAAATCAATCTTATGCACGCATCAGTGATGCCGGCCAGGAATGGGAAGTAAAAGGCGGAAGTGAAGACCAATACGTTACTCCGAGCACCAACAACAAGACCATTAACAGCAATGCCAAAATGGAAAAGTTTGAAGAACATGACAGCGCAGGTATCGGTATGGCAATTTCTGCCATGAGCGTAGTGTTCAGCGGATTGATTCTTCTTTATATTTCTTTCAAAATTGTAGGTAAGATATCTGTCAACCTCAGCAAGCGCAATGCTATGCGGGTTAAAGGCATCACCGACAAAA